>CAKRJM010000117.1 GCA_934351765.1 uncultured Lachnospiraceae bacterium
AAACGGCGTGATGGGTTCTTTATCAGGGGCGATAACCCGCTTCATCATCTCGTCCCGTACCATGAAGTTGGTAGCACAGGTATCCTCATCAATGAGGAATAAACGGGAGCCGGATTCGATCCCTTCCATGACACCGGCTGCCTGGGAAGTGCTTCCGCTGGCATCGGCGGTAGAAAAGCAGGTAGTGTCCTTACCGCCCGGAAGGTTATTGATGAATGGGGAAATATCCACATTCCGGATGCTTCTTCCTTCTTCAGCACGGAGCTTGACTGCGGAAGCGTCGGTCACAACGAACTCCCTCCCGTCTCCGGCGATATGGTTATAGACACCGGCTTCCAGTGCTTTTAACAGTGTGGATTTTCCGTGGTAGCCGCCGCCGGTGATCAGCGTGATCCCGCGCCGGATTCCCATGCCGTTAACAGATCCGCGGTGAGGAAGGGGGATGGTGACGGAGAGAGAAGCCGGGCTTTTAAAGGGAACAGCATGGGCTAACGGTGTGTCGGAGACGCCGCTGGTTCGGGGGAGAACCGATCCGTCTGCCACAAAGGCGCAGAGATCATGGGCCGAAAGATACCGGCGGAGCGCCTGCTGATCTTCATAAAGCTCGATGGCTGCGGTGAGCGCTTTTTCATCGGTATTTCGTTTATAAAGGGCATCGCTGGCACAGCGGGGCAGATAGTCAAAGAGGATCTTTCGGAGCTCTTTGGCATTGATGGTGCGTCCATTGGCCGGGAAACCGGCTTCAAAGCGCATGAGGATCGTATTGCCCTCCATGCTGCAGCCTGTGCGGCGAAGAACGGTCTGGCCGCAGCGGGTGGTAAAGATGGCGCCGCTTTTTCCGGAGCCCTTTGCCTGGAAGGAATAACGGAGGACGGCCTTTTCAAACCTGCGGAGAAGAAAATCACAGAATGCACACATCCTGTCAGGTGTCATCCAGAGCTCCTCGGAGAATCCGGCTGCTTTTCCGTCAATCCGGATCGTTAAACGGGAGGGGGAAGCAAAGGGATCCCCCTGGACGTGATCGATGGAGAGAATATAAGTATGGAACCGATAGCTTCCTTTTAACGTTTTATAGGCCGGATAGCTTTTCCGGTCGATGTCTCGGAGCATCTGCTCCAGATCTGCGGATGTTTTCATGATCGTTTACGGCATAAGCGCCTTATGTCAGGGCGGTTCAGCCATACTCCTTTCCGGCAGCAGATTCTCTGCCGCATACTGATTTCTATTTTAACGCAGATCCGCGTCAACAGGCAAGAGCGAAAAAGGGAAAATAAACGGGAATGGAAGATGGAAGGCTGAAAAAATGCTTGCATTTCCGGACTCCTTATGATAAAATGATAAGGCTGAAAAAATGTCACGCAGATGGATTCTCAGGATGGTGCTGCGAAAGCAGTCTCCGGGGAAAAAGGAAATCTGCGGAAGATCAAACCACATGGAGGAAAAAAACATGAGCGTAATTTCTATGAAGCAGCTGCTGGAAGCAGGCGTACACTTCGGACACCAGACAAGAAGATGGAACCCTAAGATGGCTCCTTATATCTACACCGAGAGAAACGGGATCTATATCATCGACCTTCAGAAGTCTGTAGGCATGGTAGACGACGCTTACAAGGCTGTTGCTGATATCGCTGCAAACGGCGGAAACATCCTGTTCGTAGGTACAAAGAAGCAGGCTCAGGACGCAATCCAGGCAGAGGCAGAGCGCTGTGGTATGTTCTATGTAAACCAGAGATGGCTCGGCGGTATGCTGACCAACTTCAAGACCATCCAGAGCCGTATCCAGAGACTTCGTGCTATCGAGAAGATGCAGGAGGACGGAACCTTCGATGTACTTCCCAAGAAGGAAGTTATCGCTCTGAAGAAAGAGCTTGAGAAGTTAGAGAAGAACCTTGGCGGTATCAAGGATATGAAGAAGATTCCCGATGCAATCTTCATCGTTGACCCCAAGAAGGAAAGAATCTGCGTACAGGAAGCTCACGCACTGGGAATCCCGCTGATCGGTATCTGCGATACCAACTGCGATCCCGAAGAGCTGGATTATGTAATCCCGGGTAACGATGATGCAATCCGTGCCGTTAAGCTGATCGTTTCCAAGATGGCAGACGCTGTGATCGAAGCAAAGCAGGGCGAGGAAGTAACCGAGGAAGCTGCAGAGGCTGAGGAGAACGCAGAGGCATAAAGAATTTTCCGGACATACCGAAAGAAAGGATGTAAGATTATGGCAGCAATTACAGCAGCAATGGTAAAAGAGTTAAGAGAAGAAACCGGCGCCGGCATGATGGACTGCAAGAAGGCACTGGCAGCCAACGATGGTAATATGGAAGCAGCCGTTGAGTTCCTGAGAAAGAACGGACAGGCTAAGGCTGAAAAGAAAGCAAGCAGAATCGCAGCCGAGGGTCTTGTAAAGACTGTGATTGACGGAAATAAGGCAGCAATCGTTGAGGTAAACTCCGAGACAGACTTCGTTGCCAAGAATGAAACGTTCCAGACATACGTTGCAGAAGTCGCTGCTCAGGCAGTTGCTTCCGATGCAGCAGATATGGACGCTTTCATGGCAGAGGCATGGAAGGCAGACGCTTCCAAGACTGTTAAGGATGCTCTGGTTGAGAAGATCGCCGTAATCGGTGAGAACTTAAAGATCAGACGCTTTGAGAAGATCGAAGAGAACAACGGCTGCATCGTGGATTACATCCACATGGGCGGCAAGATCGGCGTTCTTGTTGACGTTGAGACTGACGTTGTAAACGATGAGATCAAAGAGATGGCAAAGAACGTTGCTATGCAGGTTGCAGCTCTGAATCCCAAGTATGTGGACAGAAGCGAGATCAGCGAAGAGTACATTGCCCATGAGAAAGAGATCCTGATGGCTCAGATCCAGAACGATCCCAAGGAATCCCAGAAGCCTGCAAAGGTAATCGAGGGCATGATCAACGGCCGTATCAATAAGGAAATGAAGGACATCTGCCTGGTAGATCAGGTATATGTAAAGGCTGAGGACGGAAAGCAGACCGTTGGCAAGTATGTTGCAGAAGTAGCAAAGGCCTGCGGCGCAAAGGTTTCCATCAAGGGCTTCGTTCGCTACGAGACCGGTGAAGGCCTCGAAAAGAAGAATGATGATTTCGCAGCAGAGGTAGCCGCTCAGGCTGGAATGTAAGAGGATTATTAGAAACGTTTTGTTAGTAAAAAATTGAAATTCTGAAAAGGCTCTGGAAGCCTTGCAGATCAACACTTTTGAGGTTGACGCAAGGATTCCGGGGCCTTTTTTGGTTGGTAAAAAAGAACCGTAAAAAACTGAGATGTCTGTAAGCTGCTGATAAAATATCTGAGGAACAGTTGAAGGTTTTTAGAAATAGTGGTAATAGGTAGAATCGTGGAGATCATATTCAGAAGCTGGCTGCGAGTCTGTTCGTGGATTGGCAGACGGTGGAATATAAATAATCAGATCTCCGATTTTTACATGAAAGTAGCAGCAGAGCTTGCAGATTAGTCCGACGTCCAGTCGCTGAAATTCATCTCGACAATAACGGTTAAAGTTGGAACGTGGAATGTCAAGATCTTTGCAGATCTGATTTTTGCTGATTCCTTTTTCCACCAGAAGCTCGTTAATTTTTAAGTGCAAAGATCCATATTCCATGAAAAAACTCCTTTACTTTTATAAATGGATTATATATAATGATTACATAAAAAGTAATTCACTATATATGGACTCACTATATAGACAGTACACGAAATAGAAGTTAAAAATTGCAGATTGAAAATAATGGAGCATATCAAAGCAGATAAACGAAAATGTTTATCTGCAATTCTTTTTGGAAAAAAAGGACCTTTTTGGATATGATTCGAACGGAATGAAAATAAAAAAGAACCCTGAATATCAGGATTCCTTTTATTCTAGTTCTATTTAAGAAATGCTGCCAGCTGTGAATGGAAGATCATTGCCCTTTTTTAATGATCATGGTAACACTTTGGATATGATCTTCTAGAATTTGTTTGCATTTGGAAAGATTTTTCTGCTTGAATGCGTCCATAAATGTAAGATGAGATTCCGCAGCAGTTGTAAAGTCTCGTCCGCATAACGGCACAAACAGGTAGTTGGCAACGATAAAGCGATTTTGGATGCGTTTGTAAATATCAATCAGGAACTCGTTGCAACTGAAACTAACCAGAAGTTTATGAAATTTTAAATCAGTTTTATTAAATTCCAGATAGTTTCCACTATCACTGTAAGTTTTGGAAAGCAGGGCGATCTCTTCAAGTTTTTGTTCATCTTCTGAAAAATCTTGTGGAGAAGCATTACGGAAAATCAGGTCAAGAGCGTAATGTTCCAGATGAGTACGGACATCACAAATCTGAGAAATTTGTTCGGATGTATATTCTGGAACACGGACCCGTCCATTTCGGAGAATCTCGAGAATACCATCACTGGCAAGAAGCTTTACAGCTTGAACAACAGGAGTTCGGCTGACACCGTACTTTTCGGCGAAAGAATCCAGAAGAATTTGCTCGCCCATTTCATATTCGTGTTGAATTAAAGAATTGATGATCTGATCATAAATAACAACATCAAGATTTTGCTTAAGATTCATAGCGTATACCTCTCTTTTTAAATGGCATAGTCTGCCTGAATATCCCTTTTCTAATTCTAAAACACACATAAATTAGACTTTTGAATATCGTAACACAGGATAATGTAAAATACAATAGAAAATAATAAAAAATAAAAAATTTTTAATAAAAAATAAAAAATCATTGACAGATAGAGTTTGTGCGGTTATCATAAAAACATAATCAAGAAACGGGAAAAACCATTCAAAACAACCAAAGAATTGGAACATTTCCCAGTATGTATCAAGATTTATAGAAGGAGGAAGGTAAAATGAAGAAACTGGTAGCACTGGTACTGTCGCTTCTTATGATTCTTAGCCTGGCAGCATGTGGAAGCGGCGACACAAATGCCACAACCGCCGCAGGTGGAGAAACAAAAGGGACATCCTCATCGTCAGCAGATAACACAGAGAAAATCAAAATTGGTGTTGTTTGTGCAATTTCCGGTCCTTATGCTCAGGAAGGCCAGTATGTAAAACAGGCAATCGACCTGCTTCAGGAGGAATTAAACGAAGCTGGTGGAGTAGAGTGGAACGGAAAGAAGATCCCCGTTGAGTTTATTTACGAGGATAATGAAGGTGATGCAGAAACTTCTGTAAACTGCTTCAATAAATTGATTGATAACGAAGGTGTTATGGCGATTGTAGGACCGCCGATGAGTGGCTGTCTCATCGCAGCAGGACCAATCGCTCAGGAAAATCAGGTTCCTACAATTGGAACTATGACCACCAACATCAAGTGCACACAGGTTGGAGATTACATTTTCCGAGCATGCTTTATTGATGCATTCCAGGCCAAGGTGGCAGCAAACTGGATGAAAAATGAAGGATATACAAAAGTTGCAATTCTTTCCAATAATGCAGACGATTACAGCACAGGTCTCGGTGATGCATTTGAAGAGGAATTCACAGCATTGGGTGGAACCATTGTTGACCGTGAAACATTCTCCGATGCGTCTGGCGGCGATGTAAAGGATTTCAGTGTTCAGCTTACTAAATTAAAGAATGCAAATCCAGAGGCAATCTTTTCCCCGACCTATTACATGAACGTGCCGGATATCTTGGCGCAGGCATCTCAGATCGGAATTGAGGCTCCGTTCCTTGGAACAGACTCCTGGGATACTCCTGATGTACTGAACCTGATAGATGCGGATAATAAGGCAAATGCGTACTATATTTCCGCCTATTCTCCATTGAATCCAGATGAAAAGGTACAGGCTTTCTCCAAGAGATTTGAAGAGGCATACGGAACAACTCCAAACTCCAACGGAACTTTTGCATACGATGCAGCTGCATTAGTAGTACAGGCAATCAGAGAAGCCAAGACACTGGATGGCCCTGGTTTAAGAGATGCAATGGCAGCAATCAACTATAACGGCGTAACCGGAAGTACCACATTTGATGAAAATCGAAACCCGGTTAAGGATGCAAACATCCTGAAATTTGTTGGTGATGATATTGAATTTGTAACAACCGTAAAGGCAGAAGATCTGGCAAAGTAATCGGCCGGAAATTAATAGTTGCAGTAAGGTGCAGGACACGCAGGAAGTCCTCCTGCGTGTCCTGTTTTATAGAAAAAGGAGGGCTGTTATATCATGACGATGATATTACAGATATTAGTATACGGACTTCAGCTTGGAAGTACCTATGCATTGCTGGCACTGGGATATTCTATGGTATATGGAATCGTCGGCATGATCAACTTTGCTCACGGCGATTTACTGATGGTTGGTGCATATACAGCGTTTTTTATTTTCGCAGCGTTTAAAACAACTCCAACTAATATGCTGATCATTGTAGGCGTAATTATTCTGACTGCAATTCTTGTTGGCGCTCTTGGCGCATTGATTGAAAAAGTGGCTTACAAGCCTTTGCGAAACAAAGCAAGATTAAGTGCACTAATCACCGCAATTGGTGTATCCATGTTTATTGAAAATTTTCCGCGTGCGCTTCCTTTTATCGGACCTAATGCCAGAAGTTTTCCGGCAATCATTCCTATGAAGGTTTTAACGGTTGGTTCTATTAATATAACAACGATTCAGCTTGTTACGATTTTGACAGCGGTTGTTCTAATGATTATTTTATCCCTGTTTGTTAATAAAACGGTTTATGGAAAGCAGATGAGAGCTGTTCAGCAAAATAAAGATGCGTCTAGCCTGATGGGAATCAATGTAAATGGAATCATTTCTCTTACATTCTTTCTTGGCGCGGCCTTGGCTGCTATCAGCGGTATTCTTTATGCCAGTACATATCCGACAATCACATTGACGATGGGATCTGTTTTAGGTATGAAAGCGTTCATCTGTG
>CAKRJM010000118.1 GCA_934351765.1 uncultured Lachnospiraceae bacterium
ATCATGGCGGAAATCTCCTGAGGAGAATATTTCTTTCCGTCAATGTCTACCTTATCAACCGTTCCCATATGTCTCTTGATGGAGGCAATGGTACGTTCGGAGTTGGTTACAGCCTGACGCTTTGCCGGCTCGCCGACCAGTCTCTCACCGGTCTTTGTGAATGCTACGACGGACGGAGTTGTACGAACGCCCTCTGTATTTGCGATAACAACCGGCTTTCCGCCTTCCATAACTGCCACGCATGAATTTGTTGTACCTAAGTCAATACCAATGATCTTTCCCATAATAATTTCCTCCTGTATTTAAAAGTCTTTGTTTTTTAATTTGCCACCTTTACCATGCTGTGGCGAACCACGCTTTCCCGGTAAAGATATCCTTTCTGGAATTCCTCCACAACGATGTTCTCGCCAACGTTCTCATCCTCCACATGCATTACTGCATTATGGAAATTAGGATCAAATTCCTGCCCCACGGCTTCAATGGGCTTCACATCCATTTCGTCCAGGGTCTTAAGAAGCTGTTTGTATATCTTATCCATTCCCTCTGCAAAGGGGGTCTGGGCTTCTTCCTCACTCAAGGTTCCGAGTCCCCGTTCAAAATTATCAATGACGGGGAGGATCTTTTCGATGACGCTCTTTGCACCGATCTCATACATGGCATTCTTTTCTTTTTCTGTCCGTTTCCGGAAATTCTCAAACTCTGCCATGGACCGTACCAGCTTGTCGCTCAGTTCCTCGATCTGGAGATCCTTTTTATCTTTTTTGTCTTTCTTTTTGAAAAAGCTCTTCTTTTCGGCCTCCGCAGCCTTTTCTTCCTGTCCTGCGTTCTCCGTTTCGGTTTCTCCGGCTTCTGCTCCTGCTTCCACGTTTTCCGCTTCTTCCGCAGTTTCCTCTGCTGTCTGTTCCTGTTCCTTTTCCAGTTCCTTTTCTGTATCTGCCACGACTGTTCCGCCTTTCTATTCTTCTTTTTTAAACATGGTGTCCAGCTGTCCCATCACCGTCTGAAGCGTGCTTACAACCTTTTCATAATCCATACGCTTCGGTCCGACGATCCCGATGGTTCCCTGCAGGCCCTCGCCCAGATCATACGTGGCAGTGACCACACTGCAGTCCTTCATGCTCTGAACCGGTGTCTCGTCTCCGATATACACCTGAATGCCCTGCTTTCCGTCCTCATTGAGCTTGTCGGTCAGGAGATTGGTTAACTGTTTCTTTTCCTCAAACACCTGAATGATATCCTTTGCTCTTCCGCTGTCGGAAAGCTCCGGATATTTAAAAATATTGGTAGCACCGCTGGTATAGATCTGAAGATCTTCCTCATCGGCGCGGATTGCATCTGCCACAGCGTCCAGAACCTTTCCGATGATCTCGGTATGAGTTCCTGCCTGCTGTTTGATCTTCGCGATGACTCCCAGATTGATCTCTTCAATGGTTAAGCCGTTTAAATTGGTGTTGAGCATCAGGTTCAGGGAGAGAACATCTTCTTCGCTTAACGATTCCTCCACATCGAACATGGTGTTCTTAATGATATTTCCTTCCACCACCACTACCGCCAGCAGCCGGTGTTCCTCAACTCTGGAAAGCTGAATGAACTTTACCTTGTTGCGGTTATAACGCGGCGCGGAGATCATCGACGTATAGTTGGTATTGGCGGCCAGCACCTTTGCCATCTGCTGAAGTACCCGTTCCATCCGATCCAGACGTTCTACAAAAAAGTCCTGGGTCTGGGGAACAGCCCGTTCCTCCTGATCCGGTTCGTCTTCCGATTCCCGGAGCATATGATCCACATAAAGACGATAGCCCTTATCGGTGGGGATCCGTCCTGCTGAAGTATGCGGCTGAACGATCAGTCCCATTTCCTCCAGGTCGGCCATCTCGTTTCGGATCGTTGCAGAAGAAAGCTGCAGGTCGGAGAATTTGGAAATGGTACGTGAGCCAACCGGTTCTCCGGTCTCCTGATAGTTCCGAATGATCGCATGTAAAATTTTTTTCTTCCGTTCATCCAGTTCCATTTCTCACGCCTCCTTTGTTCTCTCTGTTAGCACTCAACTTATTAGAGTGCTAACATCCATGTCTATAAGATAGCACTGGACGTCTTCTTTGTCAACAACTTTTTTCATTTCTCCATTTTTTTCATATTTTCTTCACATTTTTTCTTTTAGCGCAGGATTGTTATAGTTTTAGCCAGTATTTTGATAGTATAAGCAGGAAAAATCCCCTATACTAAAACTACCAACACTTTTCACCATACGGTCACCGCAGAGTTCGCCCTCTGCCGGGCCAAAATAGAAGGGGGAAACGCAAAAACTTTTCAAAAAAGTTCTTGCAATATTCCAAACAACGCAAAAGGCGCTGCACAGCTTCCTGTTTCGCCATTCAGGATTGTGCAGCGTCTTCTTTTCTGTTTTATACGGATTTTCTCCGGCCTATGCTTATATCGGCAAATGCTTATATCGGCGAATGCTTACACCGGCGAATGCTTACACCGGCGATTCCTGTGGGCAGGATTTTTCCATCGTTTACGCTCAGTCTTCGTCCAGCAGAAACTCTGCCAGCACATAGTTGCTCACATCAATTCCATGCTCCGTAAGTCTCCAAAACCGTTCGGTTCCATTCTGATACGCTTCCAGCAGACCTTCACCGGACAGCGTTCTTAACGTCTCTCCGTAAACAGCCTCCATGGTTGTTCCGAACCGGTTCAAAAACCTCTGTTCGGATACGCCGCACATCATGCGCAGCCCCAGGAACAGAAATTCTTCCATGGCGCGGGGCCTTGTGACCTGCTCCTCCAGGCTCCGTATCTCCGAAAAGGGTCTGGACAGATATTCTTCCCGGTCTGACGTATTATGAAACCGTTTTTCTTCTATATAAGAAGCCGCCGAAATTCCGAAGCCCAGATACGGCGTTCCCGTCCAGTAGCCGATGTTGTGACGGCAGGCATATCCCGGCTTACTGTAATTGGAGATCTCGTAATGGTCATAACCGGCCTTTTCCAGAATCTCCTCCGTGATCCGGTACATGGTCCGCTCGTCCTCCTCCGACGGCAGAGGCCGGATAGCGGCATCTTCCCGTCCTTCGGCACGCGCCTCGGCCTGCTTCCCGTACGTTTCATAAAAGGGCGTTCCCTCTTCGATAATAAGGCTGTACACGGAAAGATGCTCCGGAGAAAGGGCCAGAACCGCCCGCAGGCTTTCTGAAAAGCTTTCCACGGTCTGTCCCGGAAGCGCTGCCATGAGATCCACATTAAGATTCTCAAATCCGGCCCTTCGGGCAAGCGAAAAGCTCTCTTTAAATTCCTCCCAGGTATGGATTCGTCCCAGCATGGAAAGCTCCTTATTATGAGCCGACTGGAGCCCGATGCTGAGCCGGTTTACCCCGGCCCGCTTATAGATCTGCAGGGCTTCTTTTGTAAGCGTCCCCGGATTAGCCTCCATGCTGATCTCTGCGTCCGGCGAAAGAAAAAACCGCCGCCGGATCCGGTTCAATGTTTCTTCTATTAAAAGTGGCTCAATGAGAGAGGGCGTCCCTCCGCCGAAAAAGACACTGGAGACCAAAGGCTCTCCGTTCACGGACTTTTCGATTTCCTCCCACAGCCGTTCCATGTACGTCTGCTGGACCTCCCGTCCGGCCGGTGCCGAGACGAAATCACAGTAGCCGCATTTTCTTACGCAGAACGGAATATGGATATAAAGCTCCAGCTCCGTTTGGCCATTTCTGTTTTCATTCATTTATTCATCATCCAGCTTGAGAACACTCATAAAGGCCTTCTGAGGGATCTCCACATTGCCCACCTGGCGCATCCGCTTCTTTCCTTCTTTCTGCTTCTCCAGAAGCTTCCGTTTCCGGCTGATATCGCCGCCGTAGCACTTTGCCAGCACATCCTTCCGCATGGCCTTTACCGTCTCGCGGGCGATGATCCTGTTTCCGATGGCCGCCTGGATCGGGATCTCAAACAGCTGTCTCGGGATCTCCTCCTTGAGCTTTTCACACATTTTCCGGCCACGCTCATAAGCCGTATCGGCATGGACAATAAACGACAATGCGTCCACGGCTTCCTTATTGATCAGAATATCCAGCTTCACCAGCTCCGACTGCTCGTAGCCCTTCAGCTCATAATCAAAGGACGCATAGCCGCGGGATCTGGATTTTAATGCATCGAAGAAATCATAAATGATCTCATTAAGGGGCAGCTCATAACGCAGCAGCGCTCTGGTATCCTCCATGTACTCGGTTCCCAGGTACACACCACGGCGCTCCTGGCAGAGCTGCATAATCGCGCCAATGAACTCGGTCGTCACCATGATCTCCGCCTTTACCACCGGCTCCTCCATATATTCGATCTCGGAGGGATCGGGAAGATTGGAGGGATTGGTCAGCTCCATGATCTCACCATTTGTCTTATGCACCTTATAGACAACGCCGGGAGCCGTGGTCACCAGATCCAGGTTATATTCCCGCTCCAGACGCTCCTGAATGATCTCCAGATGCAGAAGGCCAAGAAAACCGCAGCGGAAACCGAAGCCCAGTGCGATGGAGGTCTCCGGCTCAAACTGGAGGGAGGCATCATTGAGCTGCAGCTTTTCCAGCGCATCACGCAGGTCATTGTACTTCGCTCCGTCGGCAGGATACAGCCCGCAGTACACCATGGGCGTTACCTTCTTATATCCGGGAAGGGGCGCGTCACAGGGACGCTCTGCATCGGTGACCGTATCGCCGACTCTCGTATCCCGTACATTCTTAATGCTTGCCGTAATATAGCCAACCATTCCGGCTGCCAGCTCATCACATGGAATAAACTGTCCTGCGCCGAAGTAACCCACCTCCACGGTTTCAAACTCCGCACCGGTCGCCATGAATCGGATCCTCGTTCCCTTTTTCACGGTGCCCTCTTTGACCCGGCAGAATACGATAACTCCTTTATAAGGATCATAAACCGAGTCAAAGATCAGCGCCTGCAAAGGCGCAGCCTGATCGCCGACGGGCGCCGGGATCTTCTCCACGATCTGTTCCAGCACCTGATCGATGTTGATTCCTGCCTTAGCTGAAATCTGAGGCGCATCCTGTGCCTCGATCCCGATCACATCCTCAATCTCGTCGATGACACGCTGAGGATCTGCACTGGGCAGATCGATCTTATTGATCACCGGGAATACCTCCAGATCATGATCCAGTGCCAGATACACATTGGCCATGGTCTGAGCCTCGATTCCCTGTGCCGCATCCACCACCAGCACCGCGCCGTCGCAGGCCGCCAGGCTTCGTGATACCTCATAATTAAAATCCACATGACCGGGAGTGTCGATCAGGTTGAAGATATACTCCTCCCCGTCCTTCGCCCTGTAAACAGTCCGCACTGCCTGGGACTTGATGGTGATTCCGCGCTCCCGCTCCAGATCCATATTATCCAGAACCTGCGCCTGCATTTCCCGGCTGGTCAGAAGCCCGGTCATCTCAATGATCCTGTCGGCCAGGGTAGACTTGCCGTGGTCTATATGGGCAATAATACAAAAATTTCTGATTTTACTCTGGTCAATCGCCATGCTGTTCCTCCTGATTCTCTTTCACCTGTCTCCGGTAATTTTACAACGGAACGCCGTTTCCTGCAAGCGTTTTCCCCGCAGGTATGATAGTATGATATTATGAAACCTCTATTCACTTTCATCACGAAAATTTTTCTATATTTTGTAACCTTTTCTCCTGCCGTGGCAACTAACAGACAGATAGCTATCAATCACATGCAGAAAACAATCGTTTTCCAGCTCATCATACGAAAGGAGGGACGCCGATGGAACTTTCTGAGAAAACACGGATTGAATCCCTGGCCAAAAAGGCTGCCCGTGGAAACGTAAATGCCTACGGTGCCCTGATCACCTATTACCAGGACTACCTTTACCGGGTCGCCTTCCTCTATGTTAAAAACGAGGAGCTTGCTCTGGACGCCGTCGGTGAGTGTATTCTGGAGGCTTTCCGCTCAATCCGAACCCTGCAGAAGCCGGAATATTTCAAGACCTGGCTCACCAGGATCCTGATCCGCTGTGCCGCCAGAGTCTTTAAACAGACCATTGCCTGTGCTCCCACTGATATGACGGATACGATCCAGCCGGCAGCACCGGAACCGTCCGTCACGCCGGAGGAGAAATGGGATCTCTATGACGCCATCGATGTCCTGCCCGAAAAATACCGGACGGTCATCATTTTACGATATTTCAGCGATCTGTCTATCCGCGAAATCGCCTCCGTCATGGAAATTCCGGAGGGCTCCGTAAAATCCTATCTGAACCGAGCCAAAGCCGCGCTGCGGACTACCTTAAAGGAGGATTACTATTATGCGACTTAACCCTGATAAAATAAAAGTGTCCGATAAACTGGACCAAACCGTCCAGGACGCCTTGTCCCAGGTCAAACAAGAAGCCCGCCGTGCCAGACGGAAGAAATTGTTCATCACCTGCGGCTCCATGGCCGCCGCCTTCGCCGCCGCTGCCGTCTTCTGTGTCACCAATCCGTCTCTCGCCGCAAAGCTCCCGTTCATCGGAAGTCTTTTTTCCGATCTGGAAGACAATTTTACTTATCCCGGCGATTATTCCGGCCACGCTTCCGTCTTGACACCAACCACCGATGCCGTCCCGGAAACCGCTGCGGAGTCCCAGACCTCTGCGGACAGTGAAGCGCCTGCCGAAAATCCCTATTCCGTATCCGACCACGGCGTAACCTTGACCGCCTCCGAGATCTACAGCGATGGGCTCTCCGTTTTTCTCACCATGGAGGTACACACCGAGGAAGCCATGGGCTGGCATTATCAATATGATGAAGATGGAAACTTATTGCGAAATGCGGACGGCAGCCTGATGA
>CAKRJM010000119.1 GCA_934351765.1 uncultured Lachnospiraceae bacterium
AATTCCATTTCATTGTAACTCCCCTGCTCCAAGTTTCTTCTGTTTTTCTGTTCCTGGTCCATTCGCGGCATCCCTGCCGGGCTTTTTTATCCAAAGCCCCATAAGCCACGGACCTTGGCAGGCAGCTCATTCCCTGAGAAGCGCTGCCAGATCCACCATGCCGCGCCCCTGCTGATTCCTCGGAAGTCCCAGATCCCTGGCCCTCTCCAGGAGCCGCAGCTTTACCTCCTTAGGCGTCAGATACGGATACTTCTCCAGCAAAAGCGCCGCCGCACCGGAGACCACCGGTGTAGCCATGGAGGTTCCGCTCTTAATCCCATAATAATGATTTTTCCGCACCGATGGCACACAGCAGGACACCACGGCAGCCCCCGGCGCCACCACATCCGGTTTGCAGATACAGGAGACGGTCGGACCGCGTCCGGAATAATCCACCATGGAAATACCGCCAACCCTGACTGACTGCTGATCGTCGGAGCACCCCACTGTGATCACCTTCCGGCTGATCCCCGGCGTCGTCACACTTCTGGCCTCCGGTCCCTCGTTTCCCGCTGCCACAATGACCACAAGCCCGTCTGCCCATGCTGCCTCCACGCCTCTCACCAGTGCCGAGGTTTCCGCTGTTTCCCGCCTGGGAACCGAACCGACGGAAATGTTGACGATCCGGATTCCATACCGCTCTTTCTGCTTCCGGATCCATGAAAGCCCCCGGAGAAGATCCGTCACTGAACCGTTTCCTTCCCGGTCCAGTACCTTAATTCCAATAAGGGACGCTCCCGGAGCCACCCCCTCGTACCGTCCTCCGGACCGTTTTCCGCTTCCTCCAAGAACACCCATCACATGGGTCCCATGGGAATTATCATCATAGGGCTGCTTTCGCCCGCCCACCATATCCTGAAAACAGCAAAGGCGTCCGGCAAAGTCCGGATGAGGATAAACCCCTGTATCCAGGACTGCTATACCGACGCCTCTTCCTGTCAAATTTCGATTTCTCGCCTCCTCTGTGCCAATCAGCCTGTTCACGCGGTTCATGACATGCCTCCTGATTCTCCTCTTTCTTTTAACGTATGAAAGAATCAGGATCCCGGACTTTCTCAGGCCTCAAAGCCTCCGCAGAAAATGAAACGGTATTTCCGCCGCCCGGCAGACATTTATTTTATACCAGTGCTTCCAGTTGTCTGCGCACTGCCTGGACAAATTCAAGGCTTTCTGCCACATGAGGATTCTGGATCGTGGTCATCAGTGCCAGATCCTTCGTCATAGTTCCTCCCTCAATAGGAGAAATCGTTGCCTGCTCCAGCTTGTCCGCAAAAGCCTGAAGCTCCCTGTTTCCGTCCAGTTCTCCGCGCTTTCTGAGCGCACCGCTCCATGCAAAGATCGTTGCCACCGAGTTCGTTGATGTTTTCTCCCCGGCCTGATATTTATAATAATGACGCTGTACGGTTCCATGAGCCGCCTCGTACTCATAGTTGCCATCAGGAGATACCAGAACCGAGGTCATCATGGCAAGGGAACCAAAGGCCGTTGCCACCATATCGCTCATGACATCACCGTCATAATTCTTGCAGGCCCAGATATAGCCGCCCTCGGACTTGATCACCCGTGCCACCGCGTCATCGATCAGCGTATAGAAATAGGTGATCCCTGCCTTCTCAAACGCCGTTTTATAATCCCGGTCAAAAATCTCCTGGAAAATATCCTTAAAGGTATGGTCATACTTTTTGGAGATCGTATCCTTGGAGGCAAACCACAGATCCTGCTTCGTATCCAGCGCGTATTTGAAGCAGCAGTGAGCAAAGCTTTCGATGGAACGGTTCAGGTTGTGCATACCCTGAACGATTCCCGCACCCTGGAATTTATGGATCAGCTCTCTTGTCTCATTTCCCGCCTCATCGGTATAGACCAGCTCACAGGTTCCCGGCCCCGGAATCTTCATTTCAGACGCCTTGTAAACATCGCCATATGCATGACGGGCAATGGTGATGGGCTTCTTCCAGGTCTTTACGTAAGGCTCGATTCCCTTTACGATAATGGGGGCGCGGAACACAGTTCCGTCCAGGATCGCACGGATCGTTCCGTTGGGGCTCTTCCACATTTCCTTTAAATCATATTCCTTTACCCTGGCCGCGTTAGGTGTGATGGTGGCACACTTTACAGCTACGCCGTATTTCTTCGTAGCCTCCGCCGCGTCCTTCGTCACCTGGTCATCCGTCTCATCCCGGTGCTTCAGTCCCAGATCATAATATTCCGTATTCAGATCCACAAAGGGCAGCAGCAATTCATCCTTGATCATGCTCCACAGGATCCTCGTCATTTCATCGCCGTCCATCTCCACAATGGGGGTCTGCATTTTGATCTTTTCCATGGTTCCTCCTTATCCCGCTGTCTTATCTTTTCAGAATGTACTTTTTCATTATAGGCATAATCAAAAACCATGTCAACCCAAAGACTACATTGCCTTTCGCGGCCCACCCAGGCCAGTCAGCCGGCACATACTCTAGTTGCCTCTGTCTGGCCTGGGCAGTGGATCCGCGAAATACCGAAATCGGAAACTGTATATGCTTTATTTTTTATCGCATCCACAGAACAGATAATATCCGCTGATAAGAGCTCCCGCCATCAGGCAGAAGCTGAAAAAGTTTTTCGGAAGGATCAGATATAATGCCATTCCGATTCCCAGCCAGAACAGGCACAGCCCCACCAGACGCTTCATGACCGCTCTCCCGGCTTTCTTTTTTTTATCCTATGACAGAACCTGCCGCTCTATGAATCCGGGATACCAAACCAGGGCGGGGCAATTGATACCGATATTTACTTTTCGTCCGCTTCTGTCTCTTTCTTTTCGAAGACATCCTTCGGAATTTCTACATCCGGCTTTTTCTCTCCGCCCTTGGTAAATTTATTGATCACATCAGGCACCATATCCAGAAGCTTTGATACGGTATCCTGGCCTTTGACGCTTACCAGCTTGGAGCTTCCGTTCTGGATCACCAGCACCGCGCTGGGAGTGATCTTTCCGGTCATGCCACCGGCACTGTTGTTTTTCTTCTCTCCGGCAAAAGCGCCTGCGCCGACGCCGAATGATACATCGACCAGAGGAAGAATGATCGTTCCGTCCAGATGAATGGCGTCACCGACCACGGTTTTCGTTGTGATAAAGCCGTCCATTCCCTTGAACAGGTTTTCCATTGTATTTCCAAAGGTATTCTTGTCTTTCTCCGCTGCCATTGGTTTTCCTCCTTACTGCTGCTCTACGCAGCCTTCTGCCCGGACGCTGCAATCGTTCCAAGCAGGTTCTTTCCCCGCTTTAAGAAGCGGCGGAAGCCTTTATCAAACCAGACACTGCCCGCAGTCCAAAGCGGAACGATCAGACGGATCCTCCCTTTTAAGAAGAGCGATCCCGCCGCCATGGTGCGGTTTTCAAACACCGGCGTCACCTGGATTCCATCACCCAGAAACGGATAGATCATGGACAGTCCCATGAGGACTTTTCCCGTCGCCGCCGGATCTTCCAGCCCAAAGGTGATGCTCCCGGTTCGTTTCTCCGGTAAAATATGATGAAGAAGCTTTTTTAACTTTTCTTTTAACCGATTCAGAACTGTTTTGTTCTGCTCTGCCTCGAAAAACGCACGGATCAGATCCAGGTTCTGTGCAATCATGTTTAGTTTTCCCCGGATATTCCTAAAAAAACCGAGGATTTTTTCAACAAAGCGGCGGATTCCGGAAATAAGCTTTCCGGGAAATTCTTTTACGAAGTTCCAGAATCTTCGGAGCTTTCCGCGTTTCCGCTTTTGCTTTCTCTTCCGTTTTTTCTGCTTTTCCGGAATTTTCTGCTCTGCTCCGGCAGTCTCGCCCTTTTCAACCGCAGATCTTACATCCTGCGGTTCCGAATTCTCAGACGGTACGTTCCGGCTGCTCCTGCCAGACTCCGTCTCGCTAACGGAACTACTCTGCCCACTTCGCACCGACTGCTCACCGGCCTCATTCTGCAGGCTCTGCTCATCGGAGTACCGCCCGTCTGCTTTTTTCTCGATAGACTGCGCCGATAACAATTCCCCTGCCCCGGACTCTTCCGCCGAGAATGTTCTGTCTGAAGCTGTTTTTTTCCGTCTTCTGTCCGGCTTTTTTTTCTTCTCCCAGATTCCCGCTCCAAAGACCCGGATCCCCAAAATCTTAACCTGAACACCGGCCCTTCCGTCTTTTACCGCCGCGCGGATCGTCACGATCCGCATCAGCCAGGAAATCCTTGCCTTTCCTTCATAAAAAAGCCCGCGCCCCGGCTCCTGCTCATAAGCACCCTCACCGGATATACGGTAACGCACCGGTACAAACAGGACGGCCAGTATGGCTGCCAGCACCAGAAAAAGAAGCACCAGAAAAAGGATTCCGATCCCCTTTAATATTCCAAAAATTATGGAAAGCACCACACCACCGTCCTTACAGGCTACTGCCAGTCGTTATACAGTTTCTCCCCAGCCGCCTCCGGTCGGTCGAGAAAATCATCGCCGAGATATGCCGCCACATCGGTCGTTCCAGTCGCCCGGTAGGCTTCCGTGATGATCGTTCCGGCAAGCTCCATGGCTTCCAGCTTTCCCCAGGCAGCCCCAACCGCGTAAAGCGTATGCTCTTTGTAATGGGGATTGGATAACTCGATCTGGGGAAGGATCTCCAGAACATTATCCCGATTAGCCGGATATACCAAGAGAAACAGCCTCGGATGAAGCTTTCCATCGGTTAAACACTCCCAGATCTGCCTCTTCTCCGCCCGTTCTCCCAGATACATCCGGCGGTACCACTTGATCTTATTTTTCATGCTTATATTTATCCAGGATACATCTGCGCAGCAGATCCAGTGCCTGGGTCGTCGCCTGTTCACGGATCTTCATACGGTTTCCGGTAAAATGAAACTCCTTCACAACAATCTCATTCTCAATATAGCAGGAGATGTATACAAGCCCTCTCGGCTCCTCTTTCGTATCCTCCGGACCGGCAAAGCCTGTAACCGCCAGACAGATATCCGCATCCGTAGCAAACACGCCGCCCTTTGCCATCTCCTTCGCTGTCTGCTCACTGACTGCACTGTACTTTTTCAGAGTTGCCTTATTGACATCCAGAAGCTTTCTCTTTGCCTTATTGGAATAGGTGATCACACCCTCCTTGAAGCACTCAGATGCACCGGCTACGTTGACAATCCTGCTTGCCAGCATGCCGCCTGTCATGGACTCTGCCGTAGTGACAGTCAGCTCATACTTTCTCAACAGACGTACCACCACATCTTCCAGCGCCTCATCCTCATCTGTTGTATAGATGTTGTCTCCGAACCGCTTCTTTAATTCCTTTACTACCGGCTTTACCAGCTTCTTTGCCTCTTCCTCATTCTCCGCTTTTGCAGTTACTCGAAGATGAACCTCGCCGGTCTTTGCATAGGTGGCAATGGTCGGATTGGTCTGCGCATCAATGAGATACAGGATCATGGTCTCTGCGCCGCTCTCCCCGATCCCGCAGATCTTTAACATCTGAGAATAGATCGTCTCCGGCTGGATCGCCTTCAGATACGGCGTTACCTGCTTTTCAAACAGAGGCTTTAATTCATTTGGCGGTCCGGGAAGAAGAATTGCCGTCTTTCCGTCCTTTTCCAGGATCAGGCCGGGAGCCGTTCCGTTGTCGTTATCCAGAACCTTTGCTCCGACAGGTACAACCGCCTGCTTCCAGTTGTTGTTTGTAATCTTTTTCCGGCGGATATTGGCAAAATATTCCTCGATCCGTGCCTTCGTATGAGGATCCTCTGCCAGTTCAAATCCCATGACCTTCGCACAGACCTCTTTTGTCATGTCATCCTCAGTCGGCCCAAGTCCGCCAGTCAAAATGACAATGTCCGAACGCTTCAGCGCCCGTTTGATGGCATCCGTCATTCTCTTTTCATTATCACCCACAACGGTCTGATGATAAACCGAGAGGCCGAGACCCGCACACTTTCTGGAAAGATACTGGGCATTGGTATTGGAAATATTTCCGAGAAGGATCTCCGTTCCTACTGCAAGAATCTCTACGTTCATCTATACGTCTCCTTCCTTCAGGACCCCGATGTTCTGTCTGATGTATTCTTCCAGAGAGATCACTGTCAGGGCAAGTGCGATCCAGATAAAGATCTGGGTCAGAATGCTTAAAAAGTCCAGATCCAGAATGATCAGAATGATCATGATCATCTGTGATACGGTCTTGAACTTTCCCCAGTAGTTGGCTGCGATCACCACACCATTGTCGGAAGCCACCAGCCGGAAGCCGCTGATGATAAATTCCCGGGCAATGATGATGATGACGATCCACGCCGCCAGCTCGCCCTTTCCGACAAAGCAGATCAGCGCCGAGCAGACCAGCAGCTTGTCCGCCAGCGGATCCATGAACTTTCCAAAGTTGGTGACCAGATGATACTTTCTGGCGATATGTCCGTCCAGATAATCCGTAAAGCTGGCTGCACAGAACAGCACCAGGGCAATGATCCGCCCGGTATAGCCAAGCTTATCGTATAAAAGGAAGAACACAAAAAACGGAATCATGAGTACACGAAGCAGCGTCAGTTTATTAGGCAGATTCATTTTCATCGCACAGCTCTCCTATCAGATCATATTCCAGAGCTCCTGTCACCCGGACACGGACAAACATGCCGCTCATGAGCTCCAGCCCTGTATTTACAAAGATATATCCGTCCACACCGGGGGCATCCATATAAGTCCGTCCCACATAGGCATTTTCATCGGCAACCTGGCCCTCGATAAATACCTCCAGCTCTCTTCCGATCATATCCTGTCCATGATCCA
>CAKRJM010000120.1 GCA_934351765.1 uncultured Lachnospiraceae bacterium
GGACATGGAAAATTCGGAGTGTTTGATGCAGAAACGGCGACGATGCTTCGATTTGGTCAGCAGAGTGCCGATGAATATTTTGTATCGGAACAGGCTGCGAAGGCGGGAATTGTAATTGAGAATCATAGTAAGTTTGAGCCTATCGTAATTTTAAAGCATTTTGGACCTAATAATCCGGAAATGCCTAAGACAGTTCCGGAAGAATAATGTGTTACTGGTGAGGCGTTAGGTTATATGAGGAGGAGGATATGAGCTATTTAATGGGAATTGATAACGGCGGAACCTTTGTAAAAGCCGGTATCATAGACGAGAAGGGGAATATTATTGCTGTGGCCAGACAGCCGATCCAGAATCTGACGCCAAAACCAGGATATACAGAACGGGATATGGGAAAACTCTGGGAACAGAATGCAAAAGTTATTCGGGAGTCACTGGAAAAAAGTGGAATTGATCCTGCGGATCTGTCCGGTATTTCATTTTCCGGTCATGGAAAAGGATTATATCTGGTTGGAAAAGATGGAAAACCTTCCTACCCGGGAATCCTTTCTACCGATGCCAGGGCCTGGGAATATCCGAAAAAGTGGAAACAGGATGGAACGGCAGAAAAAGTACGGGAAAAAACATGCCAGGATATTTTGGCGTGTCAGCCGGTCAGTCTGTTGGCATGGCTGCGGGATCACGAGCCGGAAGTGATAGAAAATACAAAATATGTGTTTTCTATCAATGATTATATCCGGTACTGTCTGACCGGTACGGCAAACGGTGAGTATACGAATTTCTCCGGAGCCAATCTTGTGAATCTTCATACAGCTGCGTATGATAAAGAACTGCTGGCATTATTTGGTCTGGAAAGCGTATGGGATAAGCTTCCGCCTCTGAAATATTCGGCAGATATCTGTGGTACAGTTACAGAAGAAGCAGCAGTGATCACTGGACTAAAAGCAGGAACGCCGGTGATGGCAGGAATGTTTGACGTTGATGCTTGTGGAATCGCTTCAGGAATTTATGATGAAACACAGGTGTGCATGATTGCAGGAACCTGGAGTATCAATGAATATATTACCAGAAAGCCGATCACCAATGGTACGGTTGCACTGAATTCCATGTTTTGTATTCCGGACTATTATCTGATTGAGGAGAGCAGTCCCACATCAGCAGGAAACATGCAGTGGTTTATTGATGAGATCCTGGCAGAGAAGAAAGAAGAACTGAAAGCAGCCGGAAAGAGTATTTATGATTACACGAATCAGATTATTTTGGAAATCGATCCGGCGTCCAGTAATGTGATCTTTCTTCCGTTCCTTAACGGGTCCAATGAAGATCCGTTGGCAAAGGCATGTTTTGTCGGCTTGACGGATTATCACAACCGCGGCCACATGCTGCGTGCAGTTTATGAAGGAATCGTTTTTTCACATATGGTACATGTGGAACGGCTTTTCAGAAACAGGGAAAAACCGGAGGCAATCCGTTTGGCAGGCGGAGCTGCAAATTCAGAAGAATGGGTTCAGATCTTTGCAGATGTTTTAGGAATTCCGGTAGAAACCGTGGCATGCGATGAGCAGGGGATCATGGGAGCTGCCATGGCAGCAGGGATCGGAGCCGGAGTGTTTGAGACATACGAGCAGGCAGTGCGCAGTCTGGTACATGTTTCCAGAAGAGTAGAACCGCGCAGAGAGTATCAGGCAGTATATGAAAAGAAGTATAAGCTTTATAAGAAAGTAATTGCTGCTCTTGGCGGAGTATGGGAAGATCTCAGTGTGTCTGAGTAAAAAGAACGTAGAAAAGAAGGAGAAGAGAAGGAGAAAAGCATATGTTTGATTTACATAAAACACCGATCGGCCTTTATGAAAAGGCACTTCCGGATGCCTTTACCTGGAAAGAAAAAATGCAGGCGGCAAAAGCAGCAGGGTTTGATTTTATTGAAATTTCTGTAGATGAATCGGATGCCAGACTTGCCAGACTGGACTGGAGCGATGCTCAGATCAAAGAAATGCGGGATCTGATGGATGAAACGGGAATTATTTTTCCCAGTATGTGTTTAAGCGGCCACCGTCGTTTTCCGTTTGGAAGCAAGAATCCGGAGACAAGAGCAAAAGCATACGAGATTATGGAGAAGGGAATTATCCTGGCACAGAAGCTGGGAGTCACCTGCATTCAGCTTGCAACGTATGATGTTTATTATGAAAAGTCCGATG
Source organism: uncultured Lachnospiraceae bacterium (assembly GCA_934351765.1). Lineage (GTDB taxonomy): Bacteria > Bacillota > Clostridia > Lachnospirales > Lachnospiraceae > Lientehia. The sequence goes on from CAKRJM010000120.1 coordinate 2,196, forward strand.
ATGAAACAAAGGCAATGTTCCTTGAGGGCATGAAAAAGTCTGTGGAAATGGCTTCAAGAGCGGGAATCATCCTGGCCATGGAGATCATGGATACTCCGTTCGCAGGAACGATCCTGAGAGCCTCCCATTACCTGAGGGAGATTCCGTCACCGTATTTCAAGATCTATCCGGATATGGGAAATCTTACCCAGTTTTCAGCAGATCCGGAAAGTGAGTTTGAACTTGGAATGCCGGAGATCACAGCAATTCATGTAAAAGAGACAAAACCTGGTATTTTCAAGTGTGTTCCGTTTGGTACGGGAACGGTAAGATTTACAGATCTGTTTACAAAGCTTCATGAACTTGGTTACACAGGAAGATTTATGGTGGAGATGTGGGCAGATAATAAAAAGACCTACACGATGGAAGAAGCTGTGGCAGAGATCCATGAGGCGTATGAATTTGTAACAGATAAGATGCGTCAGGGTGGATATCAAGTATAAAAAAATAGAAAAATTGAAAGACAGAATAAGCAGGCCTCCCCTTGAAATACCCCGGGGAGGTCTGTTATAATGGGGATATTATTACAAATATGTTCAGCGTATGGAAAGGGAAAGAAAATGGCAGAAGAAAAAAAATGTTCCAGCACTTCCTGCGGGAAAGATTCCTGCGAAGGCTGTGAAAAAGCAAAAGTAGATTTTACGGTGAAACCGAATGATATGACTCATGTAAAGAAAGTTATCGGTGTTGTCAGCGGAAAAGGCGGCGTTGGAAAATCCATGGTGACTTCGTTACTGGCAGTGACCATGAGTAAACGTGGTTATAAATGCGGAATTCTGGATGCAGATATTACCGGTCCGTCCATCCCCAAGGCTTTTGGACTGAAGGATAAGGTACGCGCCACGGAAGCGGGAATGATGATGCCAGTGTACAGCCAGGGCGGTGTGCCGGTCATGTCCATTAACCTGATCCTGCCCAATGATACAGATCCTGTTGTCTGGAGAGGACCGGTGATTGCCAATACTGTAAAGCAGTTCTGGTCAGATGTTATGTGGGGAGATCTGGATTATCTGTTTGTGGATATGCCTCCGGGAACAGGAGATGTGCCGCTGACAGTCTTCCAGTCGCTTCCGGTGAATGGGATCGTGGTGGTAACATCTCCCCAGGAGCTGGTTTCCATGATCGTCGCAAAAGCGGTAAAGATGGCAGAGCTTATGAAGGTGCCGGTTCTCGGACTGGTGGAAAATATGTCTTATTTCAAATGCCCTGACAACGGGAAGGAATATCGGATCTTTGGCGAGAGCCATATCGATGAGGTGGCAAAGACCCATTCGCTTCCGGTGCTTGCGAGAGTTCCCATTGACCCGGCGCTGGCGGATGCCTGTGACCGGGGCGGTATCGAGGAGTTTGCCGGATCCTGTATGGATGAGGCAGTGAACGTGCTGGAGGAAAATTAAATGACAAAACTGATGATCGCGTCGGACGTACATGGATCGGCATATTACTGTGAGAAAATGCTGGAGCGTTATGAAGCGGAGAATGCGGAGAAACTGATCCTTCTGGGAGATCTTCTGTATCATGGTCCCCGGAATGATCTGCCAAAGGAGTATGCGCCGAAGAAAGTCATTGCCATGCTCAATGAGGTGAAGGATGAGCTTTTATGCGTCCGGGGGAACTGTGACGCGGAAGTGGATCAGATGGTGCTTCAGTTTCCGATCCTGGCGGATTACATGATCCTTTATCTGGAAGGACGGATGGTATTTGCGACCCATGGACATGTTCATAATGAAGAGCATCTGCCGCCGTTAAAAAAAGGAGATATCCTGCTTCATGGCCATACCCATGTGCAGGCCATGGAGGAACATGAAGATCACCTGTATCTGAATCCCGGTTCCGTTTCCATTCCGAAAAATGGCAATGAAAACAGCTATATGGTCTATGAAAACGGCGTGTTCACCATTAAAAATATGGAGGGCGCCGAGATACGGAGCCTGTCCATCAAAGCGTAAGAGAAAAGATGCTGTAAGAAAAAGAACATAGGATGATTCCGGCCGTCCTCCGGCCGGGTCGCCTGCGGATACAAAGGAGGATCGGGCATTATGGAATCAAGAGCAATGGAAGCAAAAGCCCGCCATGACCGTGGATTCAACTGTTGTCAGGCAGTAGCCTGTACCTACTGTGATCTGTTCGGTATGGATGAGGAGACTGCGTTTAAGGCATGTGAAGCGTTCGGAGCCGGAATGGGCGGAATGGAAGGAACCTGCGGTGCTGTTTCAGGAGCGGTATTTCTGGCAGGCCTGAAAAACAGCTGCGGTGATCTGGAAAAGCCGGTGAGCAAGGGAAAGACGTATCAGTTTTCCAGAGCCATCACGGCGAAATTCAGGGAAAAGAACGGAAGCCTTGTCTGTCGGGATTTGAAGGGAATCGAGACGGGCACACCGCTTCGCTCCTGTGAGGGCTGTATTCTGGATGCAGCGGCACTGGTTGAGGAGCTTTTACTGGATCAGGAAAATAAATGAGACTGGATTTATATGAACGGCTGACGGCGTATGGACGGACGGACATGCTTCCGTTCCATATGCCGGGTCACAAACGAAACAGCGGAAGATTCGGATTTAATGATCCGTTCTCCTTTGATATTACAGAGATCGACGGCTTTGATAATCTTCATCACGCTGATGGGATCTTAAGGGAGGCCATGGAGGAAGCCGCGCAGATTTACGGCTCGGAACGGAGCTGGTTTCTGGTTAATGGAAGCAGTTCCGGGCTTCTGGCAGCAGTTTCGGCCTGCGTAAAGCGGGGCGGGACGATTCTCGTGGCGAGAAACTGTCATAAATCAATATATCATGGAATTTTTCTCCGGGGGCTTACGCCCTCTTATTTGTGTCCGGCGGAGATTCCGGGCTTCGGTGCAGCTGGCGCAGTGACACCGGAAATGGTAAGACAGGGACTTCGGGACTGTCCTCAGGCGGAGGCAGTTCTGATCACATCGCCCACCTATGAGGGCGTCTGTTCTGACATTGCGGGTATTGCAGAAGCAGCTCATGACCATGGTATTCCGCTGATCGTGGACAGTGCCCACGGGGCGCATTTTCCGTTCTGGAGTACGGAACAGAATGAAGCATCGGAAGAATATGCCGCTGACGGAAAAGATCCGGAGCATGGCGGGAAGGAAGAATTGGTTTTATGGAGAAGAATGTTTCCGCATCCGGCGCTGCGATTGGGGGCAGATGTGGTCATCGAAAGTCTCCATAAAACGCTTCCGTCCCTGACCCAGACGGCGATCATTCATAAGAAATCTGACCTGGTGGAGGAGGAGAGGCTTTCTTATTTCCTTCAGATCTATCAGAGTTCCAGTCCGTCCTATGTGCTTATGGCATCCATCGAACAGTGTATCGCCTACATGGCGGGGAACAATGGAAAGCAGGTCATGAAACAGTATGAGGAGCGTCTGCTTTCTCTTAGAAAATGGATTCATGACAGGAAACATATCCGGCTTATGACCGGGGAGGACGACGGCGGAGCGGCATACGATCCGTCAAAGCTTGTTCTGAAGGCAGAAAGATTTAGCGGGCCGGAGCTTTACAGCCGTCTGCGGGAGCAGTATCATATCCAGCCGGAGATGTGTACGGAGACCTATGTGATTCTGATGACAAGCCCGGCTGATACAGAAGAAATGTATCAGAGACTTAAGCAGGCGCTTGGGGAGCTGGATTATGAGACGGAGAAAACGCATACGGAAAGCAGTGGAATTGTGTGTGGACTGGAGTGTTCTCATCCGGTGGTACTTCCGGCGCCCAGAGTGATGATGACTCCGGCGAATGCCACGGAGCAGCCCATGGAAACACTGCCGTTTTCCGATTGTGCCGGACGGATTTCCGGGGAGTTTCTTTATCTTTACCCGCCGGGAGTTCCGGTGGCAGCACCGGGAGAAGAACTAACAGAAGAAATCATTAAGATTTTAAAACGTTATGAAGAAAACGGGCTGGAAATCAACGGGCCGGCAGAAGCAGGAAAGCTGCGGGTGCTGAAAAGAAGAGCAGGATCAGACGAATGACAGAGGCTGTAAAAGCAGAACGGCAGAATGGAGAAAACATGGGCCATATTTACTATATCATGGGAAAGAGTGCATCAGGGAAAGACAGTGTGTTCCGTGCGCTGGCAGCAGATCCGGAGCTTGGACTTCGGACGGTTGTGATGTATACTACCCGTCCCATGCGGGAGGGAGAACAGGACGGACGGGAATATTTTTTCCGCAACGAGGAATTCCTTGCGGCAAAGCAGGCAGAAGGAACCGTCATCGAATCCCGGACTTATGAGACCGTTTGTGGTCTGTGGAGTTATTTTACTCTTGATGACGGGCAGATCGATCTGGAAAATCACCGGTATTTAATGATCGGAACACCAGAATCCTATCTGGCGACAAAAAAATACTTTGAGCGACAGAAAAAGACTCCGCTGAGTCCTTTGTACATTCATGTGGAAGACGGAGAACGGCTGATCCGTGCCATCGGACGGGAACGACTCCAGAAGAATCCCAACTACGCAGAAATCTGCCGCCGGTTCCTGGCCGATGAAAAAGACTTCGCCCAGGAGGTTTTGGACAGCTG
>CAKRJM010000121.1 GCA_934351765.1 uncultured Lachnospiraceae bacterium
CCTTTGCCATGTAATACTTTCCAAGGAATGCTCCGTGGATATCCACATCTTTTATTAACACTTCACCGACACTTACAGGCGCTACGGTGATCTCGTCGTGTCCGCACTGGAGAACCTTTCCTCTTGCCCGTACACACTCGATGGCATCCATCAGCATTGCTGCAACGGCTTCGATACAGTGGTCTACGCCGATTCCGCCGGTCTCTTCCATGCAGACCTGGGCAATGTTTTCCACGTTGGGATCAACCACTCTGGTTGCGCCGATCTCAAGGGCTTTCTTTCTTCTGTACTCGATGGGTTCTGACACGATGATCTTGGATGCACCGTTTGCCTTTGCCAGCGCTGTGTATAACTGGCCGATGGGACCTGCGCCGAGGACGCATACAGTGTCGCCCACATGGATGTTCAGTTTCTCAATGGAATATCCGCAGCACTCCAGCGGCTCTGCCAGCGCCATCAGTTCGGCCGGCGTATCATCCGCGATCTTGTAAGCAAACTTGTTGGGGATGATGGTGTAGCTGGTAAGACCGCCATCTTTAAATACGCCCATGCCGTTTGCCTGTCCTTCTAATCCAGGCTCCGTCAGGTAGAGATTTTCACACCGCTCCGGCCATCCTGCCAGGCAGGCATCACAGTAACCGCAGGGACCGTGAGGATCCACAATTACCTTGTCGCCGGGCTTTAAGTTTGTAACTGCGCTTCCTACATCTACAACCTGGCCGCAGAACTCATGTCCGAAGATGATTCCAGGACGGCTGGGATGCTTCTGGGGGGTTGCAAAAATATTGATATCGGTTCCGCAGATTGCTACTGCAAGTACTTTGATCTTTACATCATCAGGATTTTTGATAAACGGCTCCGGACGATCCTCGATCGCAAATTCTCCGGGTCCCTTGTAAATAATTGATTTCATACGATCTGCCTTCTTTCTCCGCCTGTCAGCCGGTTCTGTTTACTCTTTGATTGCTACCCACTTGGAATCATTGTCGCCGCTCTCGATAACCGCATGAACAAACTTCACGCCGGAAACGCCGGTATCCACGTTGGGGAAGTCAAGGTCTGCTTCGGTTAACGCCTCTCCCGTCTTTTTCTTCAGCACTGCACTCAGGAATGCACGGTAGATATTTGCTTCTGCAACATAGTATCCTTCGGGATGTCCGAACGGAATCCGGAAGCCTGCCTTTGCCACTGCCTCGGGGCTCATGCCTGCGCCTGCACGGGAAAGGATTCTGGTTGCTTCGCCGCGCTTATTGAAGATCACCTCATCGGGGCGTACCTGATACCATTCCATGGCGCCCTCGGTACCATATACACGGAATACCATTTCATTGGACTTTCCGCATGCAACCTGTGAGAACCAGTAAGCGCCGTGCGCTCCGTTATCATATTCCACAAGAATGTTGTCATTGAAATCAAGGGCTTTTCCGAAACGGTCTACGGTGGCAGCCACTCTCTTAACCTTTAATCCGGTTACATAATTTACGAAATGCTCGATATGGGTACCATCGTCTGCCAGGGTATTGGAAATACCGGAGAACTTGGGATCGGAGCGCCAGAACTTGGAAGTCTTTCCTTCCTCATGGAGAACATTGAGGAAGCAGCCTGCGCTGTACTCGCCGATTACGGAGATCACCTCGCCGATCTCGCCCTGTGCGATCATCTCTTTCATAACCTTTGCCATGGGATAACCGGAATAGCAGTAGTTTACTGCAAACAGCAGGTTCTTCTCTTTTGCAAGAGCCGCCAGTTCTTCCGCCTCTTCTACGGTGAAGCAGAGGGGCTTTTCGCACATTACGTTTACGCCTGCCTCCAGAAATGCTTTGGAGATCTCATAATGAACAAAGTTCGGGGTACAGATCGAAACGAAATCGATCTTGTCTGCTTCATGTGCGATCATATCCTTATAATCGAAGTACACACGCTCCCGGTCTACGTTATAATACTCTGCACACTCCAGATTCAGCTCGTCCACTGCTGAGAAGCAGCCGCATACCAGTTCTGCTCTGGGATCGAAGGCGATTCCTTTTCTGTGTACCTCGCCGATCAGCGCCTTCAGGTCTCCTCCAACCATTCCATACTTAATACGTTCCATAACACCTTCTCCTTTCCGCTGCAAACATGCAGCCCATTCCTTTTATACAGATCATCCAATTTTTTCGTTTAATGCTTTTACATGTTTCAGGGCGTCTTCCGTATCTCCGCTCGGTGTAAATTCATAGCAGACAACTCCGTCAAACCCAGCTTTTTTCATTTCTGATAAAATGAACTCGTAATTGATCTCTCCCGTTCCCGGTTCAAACCGATCCGGCGCATCCGACAGATGAACATAAGGGACAATATCCATGTTATTCAGAATATTGACTGTCAGGTTTCCGTGCATCAGCTGCATGTGGTAAAAGTCACACAACAGTCTCACATAAGGCGAATCCACCGCCCGTATGATTGCCGCTCCCTCCGCAGTCGTATTGATGCTCATTCCTGCATCGTCTCCATGATTATGAAGCGGTTCAAACAGAAGCGTCATCTTTTCTCTTTCCAGTACCGGAGCAAGCACGGTGAGATTCCGTACAATACTTGCCAGCATATCGTCATGGCTGTAATAACGGCGGAAGTTCGCTGCTCCATGGTCGGTAAAATGATTGGGATACGCGGTCAGTCTGCTGCACTCCAGAAACTTTGCCGTTTCCATGCTCTTTTTCACCCAGTCAACTGCCTGTCTGGCATGTTCCCGGTCGCACAGGGAATACTCGGAAATTGCACAGAATGCGGAGATCTTCACTTCATGTTCCTCGCATGTCTGCTTAATCTTCGGGACATCTTTGTTGTTCCAGCCCCAGAACTCAATGGTATCAAACCCGGCTGCTTTCACCCGTTTTATCTTTTCGCAAAAGTCCATTTCGGAATATAATGGTTCGATATTGATTGAATAGTTCATGCCTTCACGCCTTCCTGTCTGTTTTTTTAATTACACCTTCTTATTATTCTTTCTCATATCCAGAACTACGGAACCGATGATGATCAGACCTTTGATGATATTGGTCATGTTGTCATCCACCTTCATCATTACCAGGCCGTTGTTTACCACGCCCAGGATCAGAATACCGCAAAGTACTCCGGAGATTCTTGCAATACCGCCTGCATGGGAGGTTCCGCCTACGGTTGCCGCCGCAATGGCATCAAACTCGTAGTTCAGACCGGTACTGGACGGATCGACCGAACCAGCTCTGCCTGCCAGAAGGATTCCGGCTACTGCTGCACAGATGCCGCTCCAGATGTAAACGGCGATCAGTGTTTTTTCTACGTTGATGCCTGCTGCTCTTGCCGCGTTGTCATTGCCGCCGACTGCATATACTTTCTTACCAAATCTGGTCTGTGTTAAGAGCACTGCAGAGATAATGAAGAATACGACAAACACGATGATGAGAATGGGAATCGGTCCGAGATAACCGGAGCCGAATGCCCGGTAGCTGGACGGAAGATTCGATACCGGCCGGTTTGCGATCACCTTTGCGGCTGCTCTCAGGATCAGCTGCATGCCCATGGTTGCAATGAACGGAGGTACATGGCAGTATGCAATCAGAGATCCATTGATCACACCGATGACAATACCGATCAGCACACCTGCCAGGATTGCCACCAGGGTGCTTGCCTGTCCGAAGTTTCCAAGAATACGCTGTGCGTAATCGGATGACTGCACCATAGCGCCGGTAACAGTTCCGACGAACGCTGCCGCTGCGCCTGTGGAAATATCATTTCCCTTTGACAGGATACAGAACATAATACCGAATGCGATGATACCTTTACATGCTTCGCCGGTAAGAAGTGTTACCAGGTTATTCATGGTCAGGAACTGGGGATTGGCGATACTCATAACGATTACCAGTACCACCAGCACGATCCAGATCGCATTCTGAGAGATAAACTCTTTATTGATCTTTGAAGCCATTTTATCTTTCATCAAATATCCTCCTTTGCAGCGCCCTCCTGAATCGCCATCTGCATGATCGCTTCCTGTGACAGATCTTTCTGATCAAGAATTCCTGTTACCTTTCCCTCATGCATGACCACAACCCGGTCTGATACGCTCATGACCTCCTGCATCTCTGACGAGACGATAATAACTGCTTTTCCTTCCTGAACTGCCGCTGAAATCAGTTCGTGGATCTCAGCCTTTGCACCAACGTCGATTCCCTTTGTCGGCTCGTCAATGATCAGGATGTCCGGATTTACCAGAAGCCACCTTGCCAGCAGTACTTTCTGCTGGTTTCCGCCGGACAGATCTTTGATCTTTGCCCGCTCAGACGGTGTTTTTACCCGGATCTTTTTTATGTAATCCTTCGTGTCGGAAATCATTTTCCTGTGGTTCATCGGAAAACCATAAGCTTTCCAGTTTACCACGGTCGTATTATCTATAATGTTCAGAAGTCCGAAAATTCCGGTTGCCCTGCGGTCTTCTGTCAACATTCCAATTCCATGTTTAATGGCGTCCTCGGTCGATCGGATGTTGATTTCTTTTCCGTTTTTCAGGATCGTACCGCTTGTTTTTTTCCGAAGGCCGAAAATCGTTTCCATCGTTTCGGTTCTGCCTGCGCCTACCAGACCGGCAAACCCAAGGATTTCCCCCTTGTGAAGCGTGAATGATACATCCTGTACTGCTTTTCCGGAATTCAGATTCCGTACTTCAAGAATGGTTTCTCCAATCTTGCACGGTGTCTTCGGGAACATATTATTTACTTCCCGGCCTACCATGTAACTGATGATACTCTTTGTATCCAGGTTCTTTGCCAGATCACTGTGGATGTAGCGTCCATCCCGGTAAATAGAGATCTCATCACTGATCCGGAAGATTTCTTCCATCTTGTGAGAAATATAGATTACCGCAACATTATCCTTTTTCAGCTGGGCGATGATCTTGAAAAGATCTTCTGTCTCTGCAACAGTCAGCGCCGATGTCGGTTCGTCCATGATAACGATCTTTGCATTTCTGGAAACTGCCTTTGCAATCTCCACCATCTGCATTTTCGCTACTGATACGTCTTTCATCTTTGCTTTCGGATCAATATCCATGCTCAGATCTGCAAAAATCTTCTTCGAGTCTTCCAGCATCTTTTTATGGTTAATAAATCCTCCGCGCCTTGGTTCTCTTCCCAGCCACAGATTCTCCATCACAGACCGTTCCAGTACCGGAGACATTTCCTGCGGCACCATTGCGATTCCGTCTTCCAGAGACTGCAGCGCGTTCTTATAATTTACCTCTCTGCCATCGTAAACAATGGTTCCAGAGTCCGCATGATATAAACCTGTGAGGCATTTCATCAATGTCGATTTTCCGGCTCCGTTTTCGCCCATGAGCGTATGAACCGTTCCCGGCCGGACTAAAAGCTGTACGCCATTCAATGCCTTTACACCAGGAAAGCTCTTGACAATGTCCCTCATCTCCAGAACATATTCACTCAAGTCCTCTCCTCCTTTCTGTTTTTAAGCGGCCCCGGCCACCCCTCAACCGGAGCCGCTCTGAAAAACTTACCTTGCTGTTTCTATCTGAACTTACTTGTAATCTGCCACGTTGTCAGAAGTTACCGGCTGGAACGGAATCCATACCACATTGCTGTTTGTCTCGTCTACGGTGTAATCGGTTCCCTCAGCAACATTCTTAGCACCCTTGATCATGTTTACTGCTGCTGCGACAGATCCGATTCCCTGTCCTGCTGCATCCTGGAATACGGTCATTGCAAGAGTTCCCTCTTCAATTCCCTGGATGCCATCTACGGTTGCATCGATGCCGACAACGGGAACATCCTTCGGATTAAGACCGGAAGCAGTTAATGCTTCTACTGCGCCGAGAGCCATGTCATCGTTGTTTGCAATGATGCAGTTGTAATCAGAAGTTGTAAGAAGCGGCTGGATCTTTGTCAGCGCTTCGGAACGGCTCCACTGTGCGCCAAGCTCATTTACTACTTCTACCTCAAGTCCGGCATCTGCCAGCGCCTGCTTTGCAGATTCTGTACGGGCAACGGTGTTCTCAGCGCCTACGGTTCCCAGAAGGAAAATGGGCTTCGCTACGGTTTCACCTTTTTCTTTCAGAACGCTTGCTACGTATTCACCCTGATACTTTCCGGCATCGCTTTCCTTTGATCCTACGAAAGCAACGGAATCTTTAAATACAGACATATCTGCGGGGGGACGGTTTACGATTATCACTTTCATGTCGCCTGCCGCTTCAACGATCTGGGGAATTGTTTCACTGTCGATCGGAAGAATGATCACTGCGTCATCTCCGGCATTCTTTGCAGTCTCTACGTACTGGATCAGCTTACTGCTGTCCTGGTTTGCATCCTGGCTGGTAATGCTGATTCCGTTTTCCTCACAGTAGGACATCATACCGTCTTCCATGGAAGTATTAAATTCATTTCTGGTCGGCATGATAAAGGTCATGCTGTAGCTTCCGTCTGCTGCCTTTGTTCCGTCGGCCTGCGATGCATCTGCACTCTTTGTTGTATCGGCTGCTGCCGTGGTACCTGTGTCTTTGGAACTTCCACAGCCGATCGCTGCGATCGATAACGCTACGGCCACTGATAACGCCAGTACTTTCTTACAGATTCGTTTCATGATTACCTCCCATTATCCATTTTTTATGTCATTTGACTTTTTTTACAAAAATGATGGTTTCTAACAGCTGTCGTAATATTCATCACTTTCTGTAATGAATTTTATCATTTTCCATTCCGC
>CAKRJM010000122.1 GCA_934351765.1 uncultured Lachnospiraceae bacterium
TCCAAATTTGCGAATATCAAGCATAAAAAAGAAAAAAATGATGCAGCAAAGGGAAAAATCTTTACCGTTATTGGCCGTGAGATCGCCGTAGCAGTAAAAGAGGGCGGCGCTGATCCCGCAAACAACAGCAAGCTCCGTGATGTGATCGCCAAGGCAAAGGCCAACAACATGCCGAATGATACGATTGACCGCGGAATCAAGAAGGCGGCCGGAGATGCAAACTCTGTAAACTATGAATCGGTCACATACGAAGGCTACGGTCCAAACGGAACCGCGATCATTGTAGATACGCTGACGGATAACCGCAACCGTACTGCATCCAATGTCCGCAATGCGTTTACCAAGGGCGGCGGAAACGTGGGGACTACCGGTTGTGTATCCTTCATGTTCGATAAGAAAGGCCAGATCATCGTTGATAAGGAAGAATGTGAAATGGATCCTGATGATCTGATGATGACGGCGCTGGATGCCGGAGCAGAGGATTTCTCCGAGGAGGACGACTGCTATGAAATTACCACCGATCCCGATGAGTTCAGCCAGGTACGCGAAACGCTGGAAAAAGAGGGAATCCCCATGGCAAGCGCAGAGGTGACCATGATCCCTCAGACCTATGTGACCCTCAGCGATGAGCAGGATATCAAGATGATGAACCGGATCCTGGATATGCTGGACGAGGATGATGACGTTCAGGAAGTATATCACAACTGGGATGAATAACAGAAAGGATTCCACTCCCTGTGGCAGGGAAAAGGGTTTGACAGCAGAGCAGTTTTTTGTTATTGTAATTAACAATTCAATATAGTTTTGCAGCAGGAGGAAGAAAGGAGACAAAAACATGGGCAAGATAATCGGTGAAGGCATTACCTTTGATGATGTGCTGCTGGTTCCGGCATATTCTGAGGTAACACCGAATATGGTGGATCTTTCTACCAATCTGACGAAAACCATCAGACTGAACATTCCGATGATGAGCGCCGGAATGGATACTGTTACAGAGCACCGCATGGCCATTGCCATGGCAAGACAGGGAGGTATCGGTATCATCCATAAGAACATGTCTATCGAGGCACAGGCTGAGGAGGTAGACAAGGTAAAGCGTTCGGAAAACGGGGTTATTACCGATCCCTTCTATTTATCTCCTGAACATACTCTGGCAGATGCCAACGACCTGATGGCGAAGTTCCGGATCTCCGGTGTTCCCATCACCGAGGGCAGAAAGCTGGTCGGTATCATCACAAACCGTGATTTAAAGTTCGAGACAGACTTCACAAAGAAGATCAAGGATTCCATGACCTCTGAGGGTCTTGTGACCGCGCCCGAGGGAATTACCCTGGAGGAAGCAAAGAAGATCCTTGCCAAGGCAAGAAAAGAGAAGCTTCCCATCGTGGACAAGGATTTTAATTTAAAGGGCCTGATCACCATTAAGGATATAGAGAAGCAGATTAAATATCCGCTGTCCGCAAAGGACGCACAGGGCCGCCTGCTCTGCGGCGCTGCGGTCGGAATCACCGCCAATATGTTAGAGCGTGTGGACGCGCTGGTACAGGCGAAGGTTGACTGTATCGTTGTGGATTCAGCACACGGACATTCTTTGAATATTCTGAATGCAGTCCGTGATATTAAGGCAAATCATCCGGATCTTCCGGTTATTGCCGGAAACGTGGCGACCGGTGCTGCAACCAGGGCACTGATCGAAGCAGGTGTTGACGCCGTTAAGGTCGGAATCGGCCCCGGATCCATCTGTACAACCCGTGTGGTAGCCGGAATCGGTGTTCCGCAGGTTACTGCCATCATGAACTGCTACGCTGTCGCAAAGGAATACGGAATTCCGATCATTGCCGATGGCGGTATTAAATACTCCGGAGACATGACGAAGGCGATTGCTGCCGGAGGAAGCGTCTGCATGATGGGCAGCATGTTTGCAGGCTGTGATGAAAGCCCGGGAACCTTTGAACTGTTCCAGGGAAGAAAATATAAGGTATACCGCGGCATGGGATCCATTGCAGCCATGGAAAACGGCAGCAAGGACCGTTACTTCCAGACAGGAGCCAAGAAGCTGGTTCCCGAAGGCGTAGAGGGCCGTGTGGCATATAAGGGAAGCGTTGAGGATACAGTATTCCAGCTGGTAGGCGGAATTCGCTCCGGTATGGGTTACTGCGGCGCAAAGGATATCCCGACCCTGATGGAAAAGGCTGAATTTGTAAAGATTTCCGCTGCCTCCTTAAAGGAGAGCCATCCTCACGATATCCATATTACAAAAGAAGCACCCAACTACAGTGTGGACGAATAAAGATGTTCGGGCCGCTGCCGGGAAACCGGCGGCGGCTTTTGTATAACAGAAAAGAGATCCGTTTAGAGTGATTCTGATAATCATTGACCTTTTTACCCGGCTATGGTATGCTGAAACAGACTTACGAGAACCGAAAGGAGCAGAGTACATCCATGAAAAAAGAACCTTTTGTAACCTTAGGGCAGTTAAAAGAAATCGATAAAACCTATCCGACTCCTTACCATCTGTATGATGAAAAGGGAATCCGTGAAAATGCCAGACGCGTAAAGGAAGCGTTTTCCTGGAACAAAGGCTTCCGTGAATATTTTGCGGTAAAGGCAACGCCCAATCCGTTCCTGATCAATATCCTGAAGGAATACGGCTGCGGATGTGACTGTTCTTCCTTAACAGAGCTGATGCTGGCAGACGCTCTGGGCTTTGACGGAGAGGGAATCATGTTCTCCTCCAATGCTACTCCGGCAGAGGAATTCCAGTTTGCGAGAAAAGTAAATGCAACCATCAACTTAGATGATTTTACCCATATTGATTTTCTGGAAAAATGTGCGGGGATCCCCGAGACCATCAGCTGCCGTTATAATCCCGGCGGTGTGTTTAAGATGAGCAACGGAATTATGGACAACCCCGGTGATGCCAAGTACGGCTTTACCCATGAGCAGATTCTGGAGGGCTTTAAGATCCTGCGGGACAAGGGTGTAAAGCGCTTCGGTCTTCATGCGTTCTTAGCCAGCAACACGGTGACAAATGAGTATTATCCGGCTCTTTCCAAAGTACTGTTTGAGCTGGCTGTGGAAATTAAAGAAAAGCTTGGGATCAGAGTAAGCTTTATCAACCTGTCCGGCGGCGTGGGAATTCCGTACCGTCCTGAGCAGGAGCCCAATGACATCATGGTCATCGGTGATGGTGTAAGAAAGGTTTATGAAGAGGTGCTTGCTCCTGCCGGACTGGACGATATTTCCATTTATACCGAGATGGGGCGGTTTATGATGGGCCCTTACGGATGCCTGGTAACAAAGGCAATCCATCAGAAGCATATCTATAAAGAGTACATTGGCTGCGATGCCTGTGCAGCAAACCTGATGCGTCCGGCCATCTACGGTGCATACCATCATATCACCGTTATGGGAAAGGACAACAGTGTCTGCGACCATAAGTACGATGTGACCGGCTCCTTATGTGAGAACAGCGATAAATTCGCAGTGGACCGGATGCTTCCCAAGGTAGATGTGGGAGATTTCCTGGTGATCCATGATACCGGCGCTCACGGCTATTCCATGGGCTATAACTATAACGGAAAGCTTCGTTCGGCAGAGCTGTTATTAAAAGAGGACGGAAGTGTTCAGATGATCCGCCGTGCCGAGACACCGAAGGATTACTTTGCAACCTTTGATTTCTGTGACATCTTAAAGGATATGAAATGGCAGGCGTAGGAGAGAGCCGTATGGATACGGTGCTCTTTGACCTGGACGGGACCCTGCTTCCCATGGATCAGGATGCCTTTTTAAAGTGCTATATGGCAGCTCTGGCGGAAACCTTCGGACCGCAGGGATACGATCCGAAGGCACTGGTCGGAGCAGTCTGGAAGGGAACGGAGGCCATGGTACAAAATGACGGGACCATGACCAACCGGGAACGGTTCTGGAGCAGTTTTTCGGAGGCCATGGGTGAGGACATGCTTCCGAAGGAGGATTATTTCACCGAGTTTTATAAAAATCAGTTCGGACAGGCAAAAGCAGCCACCGGTGTCCAGGCTCTTGCGGCAAAGGCAGTGAAACTGTTAAAACAAAAGGGCTATGAGGTGATCCTAGCGACCAATCCGTTATTTCCGTCCGTGGCGACAAAGCGGCGCATGAAGTGGGCGGGGCTTGATCCGGAGGATTTTTCGATGGTAACCACCTATGAAGCAGAAACCTACTGTAAACCGAACCTGGACTATTACCGGTCGATTTTGAAACGGTTCGGAAAGAAGCCGGAGCAGTGCATGATGGTGGGCAACGATGTGGATGAGGACATGTGTACGGCCGCCCTTGGCATGAACGGCTATCTGATCACGGACTGCCTGCTGAACCGCCATGAGAAGCCGCTGGAAGGATTCCTGTGCGGGACGTTCCCGGAGTTTTATGAGTATGTAACGCAGCTTCCGGTGATTTAAAGCCTGCGGGAAATCAGGTTCTGTGAAGAATGCGGGAGATATTAAAAGGGGAAAATCCGCCGGGAAGCCGGCGGGTTTCCCGTATTTTACAGGAAAGTGCGTCCTGTAAAATAAAAAGTTACGGAACAGACCGGAAAGGAGACGGGGATGACACAAGAACGAAAGGAAGAGGAGAGCAGGCTGGCCGAAGCACGCAGCGGCATGAAAAAATACATGTCCATGGGGCTGATGGCATTTCTTGTCATTGCGGCAAGTATTCTGTTTTTCCTGTTTATTTATAAAATTGATAAAGTGATCAGCGGGATCAAGATGGTTCTGAAGATTCTGGAGCCCATCGTGTTCGGCTTCCTGATTGCCTACATCATGTATCCCATGACGAAGTTTTTTGAAAATGCACTGAAAAATCCTCTTGGAAAGCTGGTAAAAAATCCGGAGCGGGAGGCGAAGCTGCGAAAGGGGCTTGGAATTTTTCTGGCACTGGTGGTATGGATCGCCATCGTTGCCGTTTTAATGGTCATGGTTATCCCGGAGCTTTATACCAATATCCGAAACATGGTGGTGACACTGCCGGGCGAGATCCAGGCGACGGCGTCTTGGCTGACAACGTTTCTGGAGAGCAAGGGAATTGAGGCCGACATGGTCCAGAATATCAGTGAAAAAGCACTGAATGCGCTCCAGACCTGGATCCAGAGCGGATTTTTAAAGGATTTCAATGTGCTGTTCGGGCGGCTTACCAACGGCATTATCAGCTTTTTCAGTACAACACTGAATATTGTCATCGGCGTGGTTGTTGCGATCTATGTGCTAAATGGACGGAAAACCTTTAAGCGCCAGTCCAAGCAGATCATTTATGCCGTGTTTTCCAGAAAGCATGCGGCGGCAGTCATTGACACGCTGCGGGACAGCAACGAGATCTTTGGCGGTTTCATTGCCGGAAAGCTGGTCGATTCTCTGATCATCGGGATTCTCTGTTTTCTGGTGCTGTCGATCCTGCGTATGCCTTATACAGTGCTGGTAAGCGTGATTGTCGGAGTCACCAACGTGATTCCCTTTTTCGGCCCGTATCTGGGTGCCATTCCCAGTGCGATCCTGATTTTGCTGGCCAGTCCGACCAAGGGTCTGATCTTCATTGTGTTTATTATTATTCTTCAGCAGTTTGACGGGAATATTCTGGGACCGAAGATTCTTGGTCAGTCCACAGGCTTGACGGCGTTCTGGGTTGTGTTCTCAATCCTGTTCTTCGGAGGTCTGTTCGGGATTATTGGCATGCTGATCGGTGTTCCGTTATTTGCTGTAATCTATCGGATTATCGGAAACATTGTGAAATACCGGCTGAACCAGAAAGGCCTGACAGAAATGGCAAAAGAGGGAAATACTGAAAAATCAGCAGAAACTGACAGAAAAATCTGATGCAGGCCTGCTCGGTTTATGCTAAAATAAGAGGAAGCGGAGGTAGCGTATGTTTTGTGAAGAATGTGGAAAAAAGCTTCCGGAGGGTGCAAGGTTCTGTGAAAACTGCGGCGCACCGGTACATCTGGAGGAAACCGGGGACTATGTACCGGAGGAAGCATACAGAGAAAGCCAGCCGGCAGCATGGCAGGAGCAGGGATATCGTGAGCAGGATCAGCGCTATGACTATATGGGGCAGACGGATGATAGTCAGGTACCATATGGAGAAGGGGGACCGGAATATCAGCAGGAACCGTACATGGAGAATCAGCCCGGAAATCCTTATGGCGCTTCTGGCAATCAGCTGTCCGGAAAGCAGAAAAACGGGAAAGGGTCTACGATTGTGATCGTGATCCTCAGTATTGTGACGGTATTACTTCTCGCTGCGTTAGTGGTTCTGGGAATATGGCATTTCGGAGGAAAAAAATCATCAGATCCGAAAAAACAGACATGGGAAGCTGCTGCAGAAGAAACAACAACGGAGGAAGCTGCAGAAGAAACCTCCGAAACAGAAACATCCGGGCAGGAGAACAGAAAGCCTGAAAATCTTTACGTGGCACCTTCCGTTACCGCAGAGGAAAGCAGTCCGGAGACAACGGCCGGTGTGGCAGAGCAGGAATATATTTTACCGGACAGCAATACTGCATACTTGACAGAGGCGGATCTTGCAGGGCTGACGAAAGAAGAACTGCGGCTGGCCAGAAACGAGCTGTATGCAAGACATGGAAGAAAATTCAAGGATGAAGGTCTGAACCAGTATTTTTCAGCAAAGTCC
>CAKRJM010000123.1 GCA_934351765.1 uncultured Lachnospiraceae bacterium
CCAGTTTGAAGGAACAATGGATGTTATACACGAAGAAGGCCGATTTTAAGGCCATCGCTTCCCGCTTCGGGATCGATCAGGTGACGGCGCGGATCATGCAGAACCGCGGCGTGGAGGGCGACGGGGCAATCCGGGAATATCTTCACGGGACGCTGGCGGACTGTCCGTCACCATTTCTGATGAAGGATATGGAAAAGACGGTGGAGATCCTGAATAAGAAGATCCGGGAGGGAAAGAGGATCCGCGTCATCGGCGACTATGACATTGATGGCGTGTGTGCCACGTATATTCTGATAAAAGCCCTGAAACGGCTGGGAGCCGATGTGGATTATGACATTCCCGATCGGATCCTGGACGGCTATGGGCTGAACATCCATCTGATCGAGCTGGCGGCGGAGGCCGGTGTGGATACTCTTCTGACCTGTGACAACGGAATCTCGGCGGCGGAGCAGATCCGTTATGCAAAGGAGCGGGGAATGACGGTCCTTGTGACGGATCACCATGAGGTACCCTTTGAAAAGACAGGAGAGGAAAAGCGTGAGATTCTTCCCCCGGCGGATGCAGTGGTAAATCCCCACCAGGCGGGCTGCAGCTATCCCTTCGAGGGGCTGTGCGGAGCAGCAGTGGCGTATAAGCTGGCGGAAGCATTGTATGAGACGGCGGATATTCCGAAGAGTGAGCTGTCCCCCTTTGTGGAGGCAGCAGGACTGGCAACAGTCGGTGATGTGATGGTGCTTCAGGGGGAGAACCGGATCCTTGTAAAGGAAAGCCTGAAGCGGATGGCGCATACACAGATCCCGGGGCTGGAGGCCCTGATCCGCATAAACGGGCTGGAGCCGGGAAGTCTCAACAGCTACCACTTCGGCTTTGTGATCGGGCCCTGTCTCAATGCCGGCGGCCGTCTGGATACGGCAAAGAAATCCCTGGCGCTGTTTCTGGCGGAGGATACGGCGGAGGCAGACCGCCTGGCGGCGGAGCTGAAGGAGCTGAATGACCGGCGCAAGGACATGACCGAGGAAAATGTAGAGGCGGCGGTGGCCTATCTGGAAGAAAACGGCAGGGAGAAGGATCTGGTTTATGTGATCTATCTGCCGCAGTGCCATGAAAGTCTGGCAGGGATCGTGGCGGGGCGGATCCGCGAGCGCTATCATCACCCGGTCTATGTGGTGACAAAGGGAGAGCACGGGCTGAAGGGATCGGGCCGCAGCATTCCGGCCTACAGCATGTATGAGCATCTCGTTCCCTGCGGCGGGCTTCTTTTCAGCTTTGGCGGTCATCCCATGGCAGCAGGCCTGTCGCTTCCGGAGGAAAATCTGGAGCTGTTTCGGGAACAGCTGAACCGGGAAAGCGGACTTTCGGATCAGGATTTCACGAAGCAGGTCTGGATCGATGTGCCCATGCCGGTGTCCTATGTGACGGAGGCACTTATCGAGGAGCTTCATCTGCTGGAGCCCTTTGGAACAGGGAATGAAAAGCCGTGCTTTGCCCAGAAGGGACTGACGATCCGGAAGAAATATATAATAGGAAGAAACAGGAACGTTCTGAAGCTTCTTCTGGCGGATGAGACTGGCAGAACGGCGGATGCGATCCTGTTTTCCGGGGCGGAGAAGGCCGATCGGGAGATGGAAACCGGCGGACATATTTCGGTGACCTATTATCCGTCGGTCAATGAATATATGGGAAAGAGGAGCCTCCAGATGGTGGTGACCGGCTGGAAAGTGGAAGCCTGATAACGATTTTAACGAGTTTATTATATACAAACGCTTGCTTATATGGGCGGCCGAGACTATAATAAGAGGGTATTGACGGCCGGAGAGAAAGCGCATTGTTCCGAAAAACAAGGCTTCCGGCGGCAGTGAATATTTCCAAGGAAAAGAAACGGAGGAAGAAGCTGTGAAAAAAATAGAAGAGTATGTAAGAAGTATCCCGGATTTTCCGGAGCCTGGAATCATTTTCCGTGATGTGACCTCGATCCTGCAGGACGCAGACGGACTGCACCTTGCCATTGATCTGCTCCAGGATACCTTAAAGGATGTGGATTTTGATGTGGTAGTCGGACCGGAATCCAGAGGTTTTATCTTTGGTGTGCCGATTGCCTATAACATGCATAAATCCTTTGTGCCGGTTCGGAAAAAGGGAAAGCTTCCCTGCGAGACCATTGAAGAGAAATATGATCTGGAGTATGGCAGTGCAGTGATCGAGATGCATAAGGATGCCATCAAGCCCGGTCAGAAGGTTGTCATTGTCGATGACCTGATCGCAACCGGCGGAACCACCGAGGCGATCATCCGTCTGGTAGAGAGACTCGGCGGCGAGGTTATGAAGATCAGCTTTGTCATGGAACTGGCAGGTCTCAAGGGTCGGGAAAAACTGAAGGATTATGATGTGGCCAGCGTAATCTGCTACGAAGGAAAATAAATCATACGGAGAAATGTTATGGAACAGACAATCAAAACTCCGAAAAAGAAACATGGCCTGACGACAACACGTATCATTGCGCTTGGCTTTGCATGTGCGATCCTGGCAGGAGGCCTGATCCTCATGCTGCCGGTTTCCTCGGCGGACGGGAGCTGGACAAAGCCGATTGATGCGCTGTTCACGGCAACGACCAGTATTTGTGTGACCGGACTTGTTACGGTGACAACGGCAGTTCACTGGAGCTTCTTCGGCCAGCTGGTGATCATGATCCTGGCACAGCTGGGCGGTCTCGGTGTCATTACGGCAGCCATGTGCATTATGCTTCTTCTGCGGAAGAAAATCACTCTGAAGGATCGTATGCTGATTCAGGAAACGTATAATATGGACACCTTAAGCGGTCTGGTCCGGCTGGTCATTAAGATCGTCAAGGGAACCTTTCTGGTGGAGGGGATCGGTGCATTGTTATACTGCATCGTCCTGATCCCGGAGTTCGGCTTCTGGCCAGGACTGTGGAAGTCGGTGTTCAATGCGGTTTCCGCGTTCTGTAATGCCGGAATGGATGTGATCGGCAGTGACAGCCTCCGTGCCTATGCGGGAAATCCGCTGATGAATATCACAACCATGATGCTCATCGTCCTTGGAGGCCTTGGCTTTGTAGTATGGTGGAACATCATCGATGCATGGAGAGAGCGGAAGAAGCATGGTCATATGCGTCATCTTCTGACGCTTCATACAAAGCTGGTCCTGATCATGACCGGAGGGCTGATCTTCGGAGGCGCACTGTGTTTCTTCCTGTTTGAATATCATAATCCGGACACCATTGGAAACATGAGCCTGGGAAATAAGATCATGAGTTCCCTGTTCCAGTCGGTAACAACGAGGACCGCCGGATTTGAGACGATTCCGCAGGCATCCTTGACGAGTGGTTCCACGCTGCTGACGATCATCTTAATGATCATCGGCGGATCCCCTGCCGGAACCGCCGGCGGCATCAAGACTACTACGGTCGGAATCCTGCTCCTCATTATGCTTTCCACGATCCGTGGCAAAAAGGATACGGAGTTCATGGGACGGAAGATCTCGGATGATGCGGGACGGACGGCCCTGACGGTGACGGGACTTGCCATGCTGGTGATGCTGACGGCCTGTATAATTCTCTTTGCAACGGATGGCCTGGGGTTTGTCGATACACTGTATGAGGTGGCATCGGCCATGGGAACCGTGGGACTGACCAGAGGAATTACCCAGGGATTGAGCACCGTTGGTAAGGCTGCATTGATCGTCGTTATGTATATCGGCAGGATCGGACCTGTGACCATGGGACTGGCTCTTGCCATGAGGCGGAGAGGACGGGAACAGAACCGGACGCTGCCGGAGGAACGAATTCTCATTGGATAGAAACAAAAACATAAAATAAGAAACAGAATAGTTTCTTTTAGGAGATCATATGTCGAAGAAAGAATTTGCAGTCTTCGGACTGGGTGAATTTGGAAGCAGTATTGCCATGGCACTGGAGGATAACGGCTGTCAGGTTCTGGCGATTGACCGGAATGAAACGAGAGTTCAGGAGGTATCGGCCTATGTAACTCATGCCGCCTGTGGAAACGTGGCGGATCAGGCCCTTGTAAAATCTCTTGGCGTTCAGAATATGGATGGTGTTGTCATCGGGATCGGTGAGGACATGGAGTCCAGCATTATGGCGACCATCTGCGCCAAGGAGTGCGGTGTTCCTTTTGTGCTGGCGAAGGCCAACAGCGATATCCATGCCACCGTATTAAAAAAGCTGGGGGCGGATCAGGTCATCTTTCCGGAGAAGGCTATGGGTGTGCGTCTGGGACGGAACCTGGCCTCCGGAAACTTTATCGATACCATTGAGCTTTCCAAAAAGTTCAGCATGGTGGAGATCGCCACACCGAAAAAGTGGATCGGAAAGAGTATTCGGGAGCTGAACCTCAGAAGCCGCGGGATCAATGTGATCGCACGAAAAGGTGATGGAGATAAGGATAAAGAAGAAATGGTACTTATCGTGGATCCGGATCGGGTCATTGAGGGCAGTGAAAATTATATCATTATCGGAAATAATAAGGATCTGGAACGGGAGCTTCTTTAAGAGGCTCCCCTTTTTGGAGGAAACAGTATGAGGATTGACAGTGCAAAAAGTGCGCAGGTGAAGCATGTGGCAGCCCTGCAGAAAAAAGCAAGGACCAGACGGGAAGAGGGATGCTTTGTGGTCGAAGGGATCCGTATGGTGGCGGAGGCACCGGCTGACCGGCTGGAGGCCGTCTATGCGTCGGATTCGTTCTTGAGTACCGGCGGCGCGGAGAAGCTCTCCGGGATTTCCTATATCGAGGTATCGGACACGGCCTTTAAGGCCATGGCAGAGACTCAGACCCCTCAGGGTGTTCTGGCGGTGGTGCGCATGAAGCCGTGGGAGGAACGGGAAATTTATGAAAATCCCAATGCCCTGCTGGTGATCCTTGAAAATCTTCAGGATCCGGGCAATCTGGGGACAATCCTGCGGGCAGGAGAGGGCGCAGGCGTGACCGGTGTGATCATGAGCCGGGAGACGGTAGACATTTATAATCCGAAGGTGATCCGTTCGACAATGGGCTCCATTTACCGGGTGCCGTTTCTGATCGCTGAGGATCTATCGGCGGCCATGGAGCAATGTCACGCCAGCGGAATCCGTACCTGTGCGGCACATCTTGACGGTACTATGGAGTATGACCGGGCCGATTACCGGGAGAAGAGTGCGTTTCTCATCGGAAATGAAGCTGCGGGATTGAGTGATAAGCTGTCGGGACAGGCAGATACGCTGGTGAAGATTCCCATGATGGGCCAGGTGGAATCGCTGAATGCGGCGGTGGCTGCTTCGGTGCTTCTTTATGAGGCGGCAAGACAGCGGCGGAATGCTGTAATTTGACGGAAAAAGAGGGAAAATACAACTAAAATTCGACAATATGACGAATGAACCGTCCCGATCCGTGAGCCACAAGATTCTGTGGAACCGGCCGGGGCGGTTGTCTATATGTGGTATATCCGGCGGGGAAAATGTAACAAAAATTTTACGTTTTTTAAGCAAAATAAAAGGTCGAAAAATGGATAAAAAGAGAAATGGAAGCATAGTGGTAGAACATAGCACAAAAACAACTGGAAAATGACCCGAAGTGGGAAAGTGTTGACAAAAGTGAAAGATGGTGCTATGATGTCTGCGTAACAAAGTTGTAACATTTTACATCTTGCCTTAACAAACAGGGCAGATTGAAAGGTTACAGCAATGCAGCAAGGAGGTATACAATGCGAAGAAAGAAAAGCATCGCTTCATGCTTTGCCATCGGTGCATTGCTTTGTACTCTGACTTCGTCCGGGATTCCCGTGTACGCTGCTTCGGCAAACGCTCTGACTGTGGCGGAAGCAGGTAAGGCATCTCTGACAGAGGTCCAAGACATCAGAAACGCCTCAGAACAGAACATAAGAGAAATTGTTAAAGCAGCAATAAAGAGTACAGAGCAGGGAGATCAGCAGGAGCCGCTTGGAACGGCCATCGTGCGGATCGCCGGAGCATCTGTGAAAAGCGGTGCCGCAGATTATGAAACAGCAGCGGCGCGGAGCGAACAGTCTGTACAGACTGCCGTACAGTCGGAAAGCCAGCCGGAGACGGCGGTGGAATCGGCAGCACAGGTACAGGAACAGGAACAGCCCGAGACGGCGGAGAGCACCATCGCCCCGGAGCTGGAGGGTAAGGTGATCACAACGGTTGATACCTACCTGAATATCAGACAGGAACCTGATCAGGACAGTGAAGTGGTCGGACGCCTTTACGAAGGCAGTGCCGGAACGGTGCTGGAAACTGCAGACGGGTGGACAAAGATTTCCTCCGGAGACGTGGAGGGCTGGGTACATAACGATTATGTCGTATCCGGTGCAGACGCACAGAGCTATGCCGAGCAGACCTTAAAGCAGGTGGCTGTGGTACAGGAAGACGGAATCCGTGTAAGAGCGGGAGCATCCATCGATTCCACCTGGGTCGGTGTAGTAAATTCCGGAGAATCCTATGTGATCGTTCCGGAAGAAACGGCAGAGCCGGAAAGCAGTGAGGCAGCTCCGGCAGAAACCGAAAGCCAGACTGCAGAGGAAACGGAAACCGCAGCAGAGACGGCTGCTGTGACGGAAGCGGAGACACAGGCTGTTTCC
>CAKRJM010000124.1 GCA_934351765.1 uncultured Lachnospiraceae bacterium
GTCTAACAGAATATAATCAAACTCTTCCTTTAACGACTCGATCAGTTTTTTCATCTGCTCCGGAGAAACAGCGGTCTTGTCTCTCGTCTGAGCAGACGGAAGAAGCTGCAGATTGGGATAACGCTTATCTTTAATTAAAGCCTGGCTTAAACGGCAGCTGCCCTCGATCACATCCACCAGGTTATAAACGATCCGGTTCTCCAGTCCCATAACCACATCCAGATTCCGAAGACCGATATCGGTATCGATTAAAACGACTTTCTTCTGTAACATGGCAAGTCCGGTTCCCAGATTCGCTGAAGTCGTTGTCTTTCCGACACCGCCTTTTCCGGATGTGATAACGATTACTTCACTCATTTCCATTTCCTCCACGTTTCTCTTCTCAGCGGAAGTCCACCGCATCGATCACTTCTTTACACAACGGTTCCATGCGGATCCTGCCCATATCCAGATAAGCAATCCGTGGTCCGGAATGTTCTCTCTGGCGGACCGGTCTTTCTGAAAGATCTCCGATCCGGATCTGGATAGGTTTCAGATCCAGTGCCACAATAACGGCATGGGGATTTCCTCCAAGACCGGCAATGGCGGTTCCGCGCATGGCGCCAAGCACAATGATATTCCCCCGGGCGGTGATCCTGGCGCCGGGATTCACGTCCCCAAGCATGATGACGCTTCCCTCTGCCTCCAGCATCTGACCGGAACGGAGTGTTCCTTTATAGAATTCTCCG
Source organism: uncultured Lachnospiraceae bacterium (assembly GCA_934351765.1). Classification (GTDB taxonomy): domain Bacteria; phylum Bacillota; class Clostridia; order Lachnospirales; family Lachnospiraceae; genus Lientehia. The sequence goes on from CAKRJM010000124.1 coordinate 729, forward strand.
TCCGTCTGGTTTCCTCCTCCCGTTTTCTCTTCCTCTTCTTCCAGAACGCGTCTGAAAAAATCTTCTCGTGCTTTGTCTGTATCGATGACACAGGAGATTTTTATCTCTGAATTTTCACAGATCGTATTTACTGCCTGATTTGTTTCTTCCGGTGTAAGGGTCCGTCCCTCAAAGGAAAGCGCCATCTTTGCGCCCCGGAAAAAGCCTGCCGAATCCCTGATCTTGGTTCCCAGGTATTCCATCAGTTCCGGAAACGGCCGCTCCGGGTCAAGAAAAACCGTCAGACCGTAATGATTTCCTTTGATGATCACTGGCTGATACATCTTATCACCTCTTGTGCTTAATCGGGTATGACGGCACTGTTCATATCTGCCGCCGAGTTGGAATCCAGAATGGTCTGGAGATCCGTATACCCGTAATACAGTTCCAGGGCCTGTTCCGCAATGGAAGCCGCATTGCTCGCTCCATAGCCGTTTGGAATGGAGACGGAAACGGCCACCTTGGCATCCACCTGAGGATCACCGGGATTTTTCGCTGCCGGAGCATATCCGATAAAGGTACCGTGGTTTGCCCTGGTTTTGGACTGTTCCGCCGTACCGGATTTTCCGGCAAAACCAATCTCCGTCTTAATGGGAGAATCTGCAAACGTATCTCCGTAAGTTCCTCCCAGCGGGCTGATGGCACTCTTTCCGCTTACCACCGCGATCATGCCGTTGTGCATGGTATCCCAGGTTGACTGGCGAAGCTCAATATGGGATTCGATCTGCGGCGTATATTGTTTTAAAATCTCCCCGTCACTGCTCTGCACCTTGGAAATCAAGCTGTACTTGTAAAGATTTCCGCTGCTGGCAATGGCAGTCAGATACCTGGACAGATGGATGTTGGCATAGGTATGAGTACCCTGGCCGATCGAAGACGGGATCGGGTTTTCATCAGAAATATGGGGAGCGCTCTCCGCGATCTCCACCCCGGATTTTTCTCCGAGGCCAAACATGGACGCATACTTCTGGATTGCAGCCAGTCCGGCGCTGCTGTCGTACTCGCCGCCGCTTTGAGATACCCGGAAACCGATTTCCGAGAAATAATAGTTACAGGACTGGGCAATGGCGCTGATGGCATTGACATCGCCGTGTCCGCTGGAGTCCCAGCACTTTAAATGGAGCCCCTGCTTTTCGAAGACGCCGGTATCATTTACGATCTCATCGGCGGAAATCACGCCCTCCTCCAGTCCCATGGCGGTGGTAAGCACCTTGAAAATGGAACCGGGCGCCGTCTCAACCTGAGTTGCACGGTTTAAAAACGGCTGGCTTAAATCATTATAAAGCTGATTATAATAAGCGGTGTCCACGGAACCGGAAAATTTATTGATGTCATAGCCCGGATACGTAACCAAAGCCAGGACCTCCCCGGTCTCCACATCGGTAACCACACAGGAGGCAGAGCAAGGATCCAGCGCCATCTGTGCCGGAGTCAGCTCCAGATTCCCGATCTTTGTTTTCATAAACTCAAAGGACGCCGTATCACTTCCCGTATTCAGCGAAGCAATGGATGCTTCGTCCTGCTCCAGAACGCCCTGCTCATACAGACACAGACACAGTTCACAGCCGGAGATCACCCGATCCTTAATGAGATATTTATAGATCAGCTTCTGGAAGCCGGATTCCTGATCCATCGCTTTTGTCAGCGTGTTTACCAGAGTGGTAAACGTATCATCGGTACTGGTATATTTTTCACTGGACGAAAGCTTTGTCGGATCGATCCAGCCTTCCTCCACCACATGATAAAGAAAATCATGGAAGCTGACAGTTTCGTTGACCCAGCCCACATAAATTTCATCGTCACTGCTTAACGATCCGGACAGGAAAAAGGAATTTCTCCGCATGTAATCATACACGTAATCCTGATAATCCTGCATTTCCTGGGAACAGTCCTCAAAGGCCGGCGCATCCGCAGCGGAGAGCTGAGCCGAAAGTTCCGGGATCACCTCGGATTTCCGTTCTGAAAAGCGGGCATAGATACTCTTTTCCAGATCCGAGGCATCTTCCGTTCCAAACCGGCTCATGGAAAGAATGTTGTTATTGATGAGCTGATAGTAGGCGTCACGAATCGGAATCATGACATTGGACATATCCATGCCTTCCTTGACCTCATAAGACCAGTCGTTATTAAGGCGGCTCACCAGGATCCCGGCAAGACTCTGCTCAATCAGAGAATAAACACCCACCTGCAGGTCGCGGTCAATACTCAGATATACATCATTTCCGTTTTCTGCATCCGTCTGTTCTTTGATTTCCAGGATCCGGCCCTCGCTGTCCAGATACATGGTCTGGCTTCCCTTCTTCCCGGAAAGATCCAGCTCCATAGCGGATTCGATTCCGGATTTGCCGACTACATCCCCCAGCTCATAGGAATCATCCTCCTGCTTTAACGTTTCCAGCTCATCGGCATCCGCCTGACCGGTATATCCCAGAATATGAGCAAATGCAAAGCTGTCGTTGTATTCGCGGATGGTTTCCTCTTCCACATTCACCTCCGGCAGATCACTGGAATTTTCCTTGATATCCGCCACGGTCTCCAGCTTCACATCACTGGCAACTACAACGGCATCATATTTTCGATATCCGTTCAGAGTCATGGCATAACGGATATTCAAGACCTTGAGCGCCGTTGCATCATCAATCTCATACGTAGTCTTGTCGGCATTGGTTCCGACACCGTACCGTTCCTTTAACTTGTCAAACAGCTCCCGTGCAGAAATATCGGAAGGATATTTTCCCTTTTCATCGTCCAGATCATCCACACTTTTTAAGCCATACACGTCGCGGAGAAACCGCTTTCTTGCCTCCTCGCTTCCGGTGGTGTACTGGAACTGCCCGCTCTCGTCTATGGTAAGAGATAAGGTTGTTTTTAACGTTTCCCCGTGCTTTTCCAGGATCGGGATCAGCTTTAAAAGCATCTGATTTCTCTGATACCCGTTTTGATAATAGCCGTTGTCACTGATCGAGACGGCATACGCAAGCTTATTGTAGGCCAGAAGCTTTCCGCTGCGGTCATAGATGTCTCCTCTTGTTCCGGAAACACTGACCGTCTTTAAGGTCTTCTGCACATAATTTTCCTGGTAATTTTCCCCCTCCACGATCTGTAGCTTAAACAGCCGCAGCACCAGGGAGGTGATCATCACAATACAGAGAATGCTCACCACAAACAGCCTGGACTTCACTACTTTTTTAAGCCCTGCGATCAGAATTTCCCAAATTTCACTAAACAAATTTCGCTGCACTCCTTCGCTCTGTCATTTCGAGTTTGTAGTTGATAAAGGATAATAGCTGGTAGATCACGCTGGTTAAGATCACCGTGTAGAGAACCTCCGGTACGATCACCCGCTTCAGATAAAACAGAAAATCCAGCCGGTTCCGGATCAGGAACTGGAAACAGTACATATAAAGCCCGTATAAAAAGCTGGAAAACGCTGTCACGATCAGAGGAAACACGATATAGTCCGAATAAAGCCACTGATGGAGCGCTCCGTTCAGATATCCGGTCAGGATAAAGATCACCATATGGAAACCGATGGCATTCATGGAAAGAATATCCATCACGAGGCCGCAGAAAAATCCAATGATCATGCCATGGATCTTGCCCTTCATAAATCCGAATGCCACAGTGATGATCAGCAGAATATTCGGTACCGTGTCGATCAACGGACTGTTGGCAAAGAGACCGAACTGGAGAAAGGCGCCTGCCAGAATGATCCCTGCCATGGAAATGATTCTCTTTATTTTCAAGATTGACTCTCCTTGCCAGTCACCTTCAGAGTCTTGATCACCAGCACATTCTGGAGGTGTTCAAAATCCACCGCCGGGATCAGGTATCCGGACTTGGTGACATTGTTACTGTCCACCGCAATGTCCCTGGCATAACCGATCAGGATATTGGGCAGATATTTGTCACTGATGTTGGAGGTGACGATCTTATCATCGTCCCAGATATTGTCGTTTTTGTCGATGTAGCTTAACCGCAGCTTCCCATCACTGTAAAGCTTCAGGTCGCCGGACACGATACAGGTATCGCCGGAGTTTAAGGACATGGCGCTCACATTGCTGTCATCGTCAATGATGGAACGCACCTTGGCAAAATTACTTCCCACCTCGGTAACAATTCCCACCAGGCCGCCATCGGCGATCACATTCATATCCACTTCGATCCCGTCATCGGTTCCCTTGTCGATCACAAAGGAATGATACCAGTTTCCGGCGTCCTTCTGGATCACGCTGGCTCCGGTCATCTCATAGTCGGTATACTGGCCCTTCAGTTCAAACAGCGTCCGAAGCTCCTCCAGCTCCTTCTGCCCCTGCTGATAGTTATTGACCTCTTCACGCAGTGCCGCCAGCTCCTCCTTCAATGTCTGGTTCTCTGCCCGCGCCTCCTCCAGGCTCTTGTAGTCATAAGCCGTATCGGCAAAGCCTGTTCCAAGATGGTTCAGGCCCTTCTGCATAGGCGTAAGCACCGCATTGACCGCATTGGAAACCGGGCTCAGAAAGCCAGGTTTAAAATAGTTCGCCACCAGAAGCAGGATACAGAATAAGAGCATAAACAGCAGCACGTACCTTGCCGGAAGCGACGACTTCTTCTTTTTCTTCATCTAAACCATTCCTCGTTCCTTTAAGCTGATATAGCAGTTGTCCCCGATGATGATGTGATCGTCCACCTCGATCCCCAGGAGCTTTCCCGCCTGGACCGTCCGCCTTGTCACCAGGATGTCCTCCCTGGACGGCTCCGGATCTCCGCTTGGATGGTTGTGGACCAGGATCAGCCGGACGGCGCGGAAGCGGAATGCCTCCAGAAAAATCTCCCTTGGGGATACCAGGGAGCTGTTTACCGTTCCCACCGACAGACAAAGATCTGCCAGCAGACGGCCTTTCGTATCTAAATACGCAGTCCGGAGTTCTTCCTTCTCCCGGTGGCGCATTTCTTCCATGTAATATAACGCAACGGATTCCGGAGAAAGAAACACCTCTTCCCTTCTCACGCTCCCCCTGCTCATTCGTTTTGCCAGCTCCGATATACAGGCAAGCTGGACGGCCTTGACTTCACCGATTCCCGGAACACACTTATATTCATTCCAGGTGAGATGATAAAGCCCCAGAAGCCCCGGCGCAGCCGGATCCAGTGCAAGGATCTTTCTGGCCGTTTCCAGTACATTCTGGCCTTTTGTTCCCGTCCGTAAAAGCACCGCCAGAAGCTCGGCATCCGACAGCGCCTGCGGTCCCGCCTGTCGGCAGCGCTCATACGGCCGTTCGGGAGCCGGAAGCTCCCGCATGCTTGTTTCGTTGTTCATAAACCGGTCCTCCTTCTTGTTCAGGCGATCCGGTATATGGGTTCTTACAGAAGCCGGTAGATCAGAATGGCAATAATGATCCCCAGGATTCCGCCGATGGTGATCTTGATCGTCAGGGCAAAGGTGATCGTCAGGATCCCAAGATCCAGGATCACCGGGTTCGTCAGACCGAAGGTCTGTCCGAAATTCAGCCAGTGGAAGGCACTCATACCGCCCAGAAGCTGTCCGATAAAGCCACCAAGCACGATCCCCGCCAGCACCAAAAGCAGCAGAGACCACTTGTTTTTTGCTGTCCTCATTGGTCAGTCACTCCCGTTTTTCCAAAAACCTCTGTAAAATCAAAAATTTTACAAGTACCAGTTTAACACAAATTCGATTTCCTGTACACCGAAAAAGAAAATCTTAAGGAAATCCCAAGAATCCGACATCTTCCGCCGAATTCCTG
>CAKRJM010000125.1 GCA_934351765.1 uncultured Lachnospiraceae bacterium
GATCCGGAAGTAGTTCGCTTCTTCCAGAATACCGCGGAGTGCATTTTTCACACCTGCATCATCCAGATTTCCTTCAAAATCTACAAAGAACCGGAATTCCCAGGGCCGCCCCAAAATCGGACGGGACTCCAGCTTTAACATGTTCAGTCCGTTGTAGGTTAAATGGGACAGCATATTATAAAGCGCTGCATTCTCATGCTTGATCTCAAAACAGATACTGATCTTATTGGCCGATGCCTCATATATTTTCCGGCTGGAAATCACAATAAAACGGGTGGTATTTCCGCGGCTGTTCATTACCCCTCTATCCAGGATCTTCAGACCGTAAAGTGCTCCGGCCATCTCACTGGCGATGGCTGCATGATGCTTATCACCCTCTTCCATGACCCGTTTTGCTGAAAGGGCAGTATTGTTTACACTGTGCTTCTCCCAGTTTTTCCGTTCGTCCAGATACCGGCTGCACTGCATCAGCCCCTGAGGATGAGAATAAACCAGCTTGATATCGGAAAGCTCTGCGTCCGGAAGTCCCAGAAGCACATGGTCTACTTTTACATATGTCTCACCAACAATATAATTATCATATTTCACCAGCAGGTCATAGACATCTGCCACGCTTCCTGCTGAAGAATTTTCGATAGGAAGCACTGCATAGTCCGCAGTTCCCGCACAGATAGCACGCATGGCATCATCCCAGGTTTTTACATGGAACAGTCTGGCCTGATCGCCAAAGAACTGTTTGGCTGCCACATGGCTGTACGCGCCCTCCACGCCCTGATAGACCACCTGGGCCTTTGTTTTCTGTAAATTCGGGACCATCTCAAAGGGCAGTCCGGTGATCACACCCTTGTCTGCCAGAAGCTGGTATTGCTGCTTTCGGCTGATGGACATGATCTGGGTAAACAGCTCCCGCAGTCCATAGCGGTTGAACTCACAGTCTGCCATATCCGCAATGGCATTCATCTTTTCCTGCTCCCGGTTCCGGTCCAGCACCTGCATTCCGTTTCTGATCTTATAATCAGCCACTTCCCGGCAGAGTGCCATCCGTTTTTCAAACTGCTCCACCAGATTTTTGTCAATGGCATCAATCTCGTTTCTGATCTCTCCTAAGTCCATGATCACAATTCCTCCAAAAGCTCTTTTACCCGTTTATGAAGCAGGGGATGAACCAGATACGGTGCGATCTGTGCCAGCGGTTCCAGCACAAACGTCCGTTTCTGAATCTCCGGGTGGGGAAGTACCAGAACCGGATCGTCCTGGATCAGGTCATCATAACATAACAGATCCATGTCCAGCGTCCGCGGTCCCCAGTGGATCAGCCTCTCCCGTTTTTCCTGCTGCTCCGCCTTATGAAGGACGTCCAGAAGCTCATAGGGCGTCAGAAGCGTTTCCAGCTCCAGACAGCCGTTGAGAAAATTATCCTGCTCCACCCCGCCATAGGGCTCCGTTTCGATCATATCGGATACAGCTCCCAGACGGATCAGCGGTTCATCCCGCAGCACCCGGATTCCAGCTTCGATATGGGCTCTTTTATCACCCATATTCGAACCGAATGCCACATAGGCCTTATGCCAGCTCCGTTCAATCGCCACGGAAACGGTCTCCAGCGGAAGTCCCACCGGTGCCCAGGGCTTTTTGATCTCCAGAGAGATTCCCCGCATGAGAGGATAAGTCAGGAGCAGATGCTCCGCCACGCCCTCTGCTGCCGCTTCAATGAGCTTACAGGTATGCTCCTTCATATATTTTGTAATCTCGGCACTGACAAGGCCGTAATGGATCGAGGCCTCCAGCTCGTCAGTTTTCCCCGCCTTTCTTGTGTCCGTAAGCAGTTCGGCACTGACGATGAACTTCTGACCGAGAGCCGTCTCCTCCGGAAATACACCGTGATTGGCGAACACTTCCAGGTTCTTTATGATGATTTTATCCATGCTTCCTCCGTTTTGCTGTCTGCGGATTTCGGATTTTAGAATCCATGCTTCCGCTTCCATTTTCCCTGTTTCCGATGCCGCCGCAGTTTTCTTTATTCTGCCCGCAGAATGGCCTCTGTCATCAGAAGCGCCCGGCGGTTTTCCTTTACATCATGAACACGGACAAAGGCACAGCCCTTCATGACACCCATCACGGTTGTCGCTACCGTTCCTTCCACGCGCTCAGAAGCAGGAAGATCCAGCGTCAGACCGATCATAGATTTTCTGGAGGTTCCGAGGAGTACCGGATAACCGAGTTCCTTTAAAATCTCCACATGATTCATCAGGCAGAGATTCTGCTCATACGTCTTCCCGAAGCCAATTCCGGGATCGAGAATGATCTTATCGTCCGCCACACCGGCATCCTTGGCCAGTTTCACCGATTCCCCGAGATCCTTTTTCACATCCTCCAGATAATTTTCATAATCCGGCTCCTTGCGGTTGTGCATCAGACAGCAGCTTACGTTATACCTTGCAATCACATCCGCCATACCGGGATCATACTTGCAGCCCCAGATATCATTTACCAGATCGGCTCCACCCTTGATGGCAGCCTCTGCCACACCGCTTTTATAAGTATCAATCGAGATTGGCACATCGAACCGGGCTTTCACTGCCTCGATCACCGGCAGTACTCTGGCAATCTCATCCGAATCAGGAAGGATCGCACCGTAACCGGGTCTTGTGGACTCGCCGCCAATGTCGATGATATCCGCGCCGTCCGCCAGCATCTCCTCCGTATGCTTCAGAGCCGCATCCAGATTGTTCCATTTTCCGCCATCGGAAAAGGAATCCGGCGTTACATTTAAAATCCCCATGACATATGCATGATTCTCCACATCAAAATCCTTATTTCCAATTCTCATCTGTGCTTACCTCTTGATAGTATAATTTTTCTTTTCCATGGGCCAGTTGCAGGAAGCCTGCGCCTTGCACATAAAACAGGCTCTGGACTTTTTATCCGCATCGTAGATCAATGTTCCGAGGAGGCTCTCCCCGGCGGCATCCTTAGAACGATGGCTGCTGATGGCTGATAAAATCTCAGCCTGCTCATCCCCGGTAAACCCGCAGTCCCGGAGGATTTCCTCCGCAATCCCGACACCGGCCCGGTCATGAGGGATCCCCGTCTCATACTGAGCTGCCCGTCCGATGTCGTGGAGCAGCGCCGCCACATAAATCAGCTCCTTGGAGACCGGAATCCGTTCCTCCAGTGCTTTTATGTAAGCAATCCGCGCCACGCTCAGCAGATGGTCCATGTCATGGCGGCAGTAGATCCGTTCCTGCTCCAGCCTCAGCAGTTTTTTCATATTCCAGATAAAGGTTTCATTTCGGATAATGCGATCAACTCGTTCCACTCATGTCCTCCTGCGTCTCAGAATGTTTTCTTGTTATTGTATCATATTCCATAAAAAAAAGGAACCCTGCCATCTGTACAGAGTTCCTGATTTCTCTTTTTTGTTTTCCATCCTAGCGGATCATGGCAAATACACGGTCTGCCAGCGCCTGATCCTCCTCAAAAATCCCCCGGCGCACATAAGTCATAGTCTGGGCGCCCGGCTTTCGGATTCCACGCATGGTCATGCACATATGCTCTGCCTCTACAACCACCATTACACCCTTGGGCTTTAAATGGGTCATCATGGCATCTGCTACCTGAGCCGTCAGCTGCTCCTGAAGCTGGGGACGCTTTGCAAACTCATCCACCGTCCGCGCAAGCTTGCTTAAACCGGCCACCTTTCCATCGGGTACATAAGCCACATGGGCCTTTCCGTAAAAGGGAAGAAGATGATGCTCACACATAGAATAGAAGGTAATATCCTTTTCCAGCACCAGTTCATTATTTGACACCGTAAAGGTTTTCGACAAATGGCGCGCCGCCGCTTCATCGCTTCCCGTATAGATTTCTTCACACATTCTCGCGATCCGATCCGGCGTTCCCACCAGTCCCTCGCGGTTCACATCCTCGCCGATTCCTTCGAGGAACAGGCGCACTGCTGCTTCAACTTTTTCTTTATCTATCATGGATAGTCTCCTTTAAAGCATCGGTCACTTCACTGAGATAGGACAGCGAACCGAACGCTATTATGATTTCATCTTCTTTTGCCGACAAAAGTGCATCAAAAACCGCCTGCTTTACAGACAGCTCCGCTTTCACCTTACCGGTAAATCCGCTTTTCAGAACACAGTCTCTTAACGCCTCTGCCCCAAGAGCTCTCGGACTTCCTGGCGTCACAGTATAGATCTTCTGCGCCAGGGGCACTGTGATCCGTACAATTTCTTCGTAATCCTTATCCGCCAGAATTCCCATAATATAAGAGATCTTTCTGCCGGAAAAATAAAGTTCAATGGAATCTCTGAGGCGTACAGCCGCCTCCGGATTATGAGCTCCGTCAATGAGAAACACAGGCCGATCCATCAGCATTTGAAAACGTCCCGGCCATTTCACACCGGCCATGCCCTCAAGAACCGCCTGCTGTCTAATATCATAGCCTAAACCGCGGAGAATTTCAACTACTTCCAGCGCTGTACAGGCATTTATCACCTGATATTTTCCAAGAAGCGACAGTTTTACATTTTGAAACTCCTTATAATCAAAAACCGTCCCCGTATGATCCACAGATCGGATCACTGCCTGCTCCGGCCTGGAAATAATCAGAGGCGCCTGTTTTTCTTCTGCGATCCCCTGGATCACTGCCTCCACTTCCGGATTCTGCCCGGTCATGGCCACCGGCCTTCCCGGCTTTATGATCCCGCCCTTGACCTTCGCGATCTCCTCCAGGGTATTTCCGAGAAACTGCATGTGATCCATGCTGATCGATGCAATGATGCTGACCTTAGTTGTCGTCACCACATTGGTGGCATCCGTTTCGCCACCCATGCCGGTTTCCAGCGCCACCAGATCACACTTTTTTTCCTTAAAATAGAGGAAGCTGACTGCTGTTTCTGTCTCGAAGCTGGTAGGATGAGGAAAACCTTCTCCCTCCATGGCATCGCTGACTTCACGTACCCTTGTCATCAGCCTGGCCACATCCGCTTCGCTGATAGATTCACCGTTTACCTGGATCTTTTCGCAGTAGGTAAACACCGACGGGGAATTATAGCGTCCGACCAGATATCCGGCCGCCTGGCAGATACTTGCCACCATGGCAAGTGTCGAACCTTTCCCGTTAGTTCCCGCAATATGCAGAAAGGACAGCTCATTCTGGGGATCCCCCAGTCGGCGCAGCAGCTCCTTCATGGTGCCAAGTCCGAGAACAATATTCTTTTTCTTCATCAGCTCCCCTGCGTAGGCCACAGCTTCTTCGTAATTCATCGCGTCCCTCCTGTGAAAACCGGGCAGCTTCCTGCCCGGTCCCGATCCTTTTGTTCTTCTACTTTTTCCTGCTACCCTAGTTTATCACGTTTTCTTAGAAAATCAACCTTTCTGGTGGAAATTGTCAAGTTTTTGGCAGAGTAGGAGAATCTTTATTTCATCCATGCTCCCCTCGCGGGGAGCGACATTGTCTTTTATAAAAAGGAGAGGTAAAATGGCAATTTCAATCCACGCTCCCCTCGCGGGGAGCAACGCCAGAATCTGCCTTGCTGTCCAGTCCGCCGATATTTCAATCCACGCTCCCCTCACGGGGAGCGACGTCCAAGGTGGCGGCAATTTCCGGAGCGGCAGGAATTTCAATCCACGTTCCCCTCACGGGGAGCGACCTGCCACCTCTACCGCCCATGTTATTCCGCCATAAACAAAAAGAGATACCACATCATTTCTGATATGATATCTCTTGCAAGTCACCCGGATTTCCACCGGAACCTTTGCGGTTGTTCGGAATCGTCGTTCCGCCGCAACATTCTCATTTTTAAACTATTGACATTGCTTTTTTAATATACCATATCGGAATCATAAATACAACTTCTTCCAGCGCCTCTCCCATTGCTTCAAAAGCTTATCAATTATTTTTTGATCCTTGGAAGAAACGCCTGGATATGTTCCATATTCATCGTGTTGGTATCCATTGTGTGTATAGGGCAAAGCTCCATCATGCGGAACGCCTCTAACATCAACCTGCCTCGCTCGTTCCATAGCCGGATCGCGAAATGTGACAAATTTAATGTCGTTGCGTTTATCGACTGTGGCATAAATTCTTCCTGGTGTCATCGTCTCCATTGGAACTCTGGCATTCCCACCATCATATTTAACCACTTTTACATTTCCAAACTGAGCCAAAGTTTTATACTCCGTCCCGTATCTTTTCCCGGAATCACTTATTCCACTTGACGATCCTCGTCCGCCCATACCTTTTATCCTTTGCGTGCCGCAGGATTATTCTTCTTCGATTATCAGCATTTCAATCCACACTCCCTCGCGGGGAGCGATAAAGGATGAACTTGCTTCACTAAATGATCGTTTCGCATTTCAATCCACACTCCCCTCGCGGGGAGCGACCGATTTCGGTGCCTGTACTGTCGGTAACGTTC
>CAKRJM010000126.1 GCA_934351765.1 uncultured Lachnospiraceae bacterium
ACCCAGCCATAAAACACGCCCGGGAATCAAACATACAACAACAACGATTTTCGATCATGGTTCTGTAGATGATGGTCTGCATTCTTCCGTTTCCTCCTCCATTTATTTTTGAAACATGGGGTCATTATAAAACCCAATTCCTAGCTTGTCAATAGGAATTAAAAATTTTTTCAGTCTCTTTCGTAAACATTCCCTGCCTTATGGCTGTGTCCATGCGTTTTTGCAGGAATCCTGTTTGATTACATAAAAGCTGCCGGATAACAGAGACTGACTCCATTTTCCGACAGCTTTCCCTACTTCCTGTGAAGTATTATGATTTCACCCCACTGATGGTTTTCCCATGATCAGAAACTGCCTTTATGATCGTATAGGCAATCTCCTCGATCTTCGCACCAGTATCTTCATCCTTCTCCCCATGGAGCCATTTCCCAATCTGCTCCTTCAGATATCCATCTGCATGCTCCGCAAACGAGGTCAGACACTTTTCCAGAAATCCGCCCGGAGTTGCATGATTTTTGGTATCCTTCATGAGCTCCTCTCTGGGCTTTAGCTGTGCCTCCATGAGATACGTTTCAATGCTTCCGCAAAGCATCCGGTCCGCATCCGCCAGAGGGATCTTTTCCTCCGCGGCAAACCGAAGAGCCCCCGCTCTCCAGGACCGCAAAAGCACATCCATAAACTCCGCCAGGTTTTCATCGATTCCACCCTTCTCATATGGAATCACTTCCACCGACGGGTCATTAAAGTATGTTCGGAATACGGTTCGGAAGGCACTTCCGGATACGGTAAGCGGAACCCGTTTTCCACACGCTGCCGTCACATCCTCAATCAGATAATTCACCTCAAACATCAGATGACTAGACGAATGCAGCGACAGGAACGGAATTGCCTTATCCGCATCAACCGTAACCACAGTACCACTGGGAATCATAAACTCCAGTGCCCGCTTCTTTTTCTCCGCCGGCCATTCCCTCCGGGGATCAAAAGAAATAAATGCAACGCCAACACCGGACACATCATTCCCGGCAATCTGATCGATCTCATTGGGGAGCAGATTTGCACAATTCACATCCCCGCCGAGAACGTCATAATAGTAATCCACCGTAGGATCCGGTGCAAGGGAATACAGATCCGGAAGCGCTTCCCCCTTCTCTCTTAACATCTCATAATAAGGTGCCAGCGTCTTCTCCGTCATCTCCGCGATCTGATGGGGTCTTACTGCCAGAATGATAATGTCCGGCCGCTGCTCTTCCAGAGTCTCCCGCACCCTTCCGACGATCACCGGGAACGGACATTGTGCCTGCTTCTTTGCCAGGCCTCTGTCACTGCCCTTGATCCCGACCACATTCGTGCTGAGAGCATCCCCTAAAAGCCGCCTGTAACAGGGCATGAGAAAGGTTGCAATAAACCCCATTCCGATAATTACAATCTTTTCTTTTTTCATGTTTTTCCCCTGTTATCTCTTACTTATTTGCAGGAATCTCGGTCACTGCCTTGAATGCACTTGCATCCTTGTCATACTTCAGCCAAACGGTAGGACGATCTGCATCACCATCTACGAATGTCAGTGTTCCAAGTGCAGTCTCCTGCTCACCGTCTCTTAAGAAAGCACGAAGAGTTTCCTTATCATCGGGACCAAACTGGTCAATCGCCTTGCAGAAACGATCCGCTGCACAGTAAGCCAGATATCCATGAACGATCGGAGACTTTCCAAATTCGCTCTCATATGCATCAACGTAGCTCTTCAGCTCATCAGAAGGATAATCTGCGGCATAGGAGTCACAGCAGTAAATGTCATCCAGGCCTGTGATCAGGTTATTGAATTCATCATTCAGTGCCATAGAGTTCACCTGGATCAGACAGTTGATATCAAGATCTCTTGCCTGTGTACAGATCAATGCAGAATCCGCTGTTGCACCATACATGCAGATAAAATCAATGTCCGCATCCTTGTACTTTGTAAGGATCGGAGTAAAGTCCTTGTTTCCTGCTGCATAGCCCTCTAAGGCAACGGTACCGCCATTGTTTTTGAAATGCTTTTCAAACATGGTAGATCCGCCTACCGCACCCTCGTTCGTGTTATCATATAAGTATACACCATTCATATATCCGTTCTTTGCAAGTGTCTCGGCGCAGCCCTTTGCCAGACATTCTGCAAGAGGAGACTGACGAATGATCCACTTGCTTGCCTTTGTCAGATCTGCATGGCTGGGAGATGTTGCATACATGATAATTTCTGCCTTATCGAGGATCGGAGCCATAGCCAGGCCTACGGTAGAGGACCAGGGTCCGATGGTTGCCAGAACCGAATCATCCGCTGCCAGCTTCTGTGCAATTACAATTCCTTCGTTTGCATCTGCTTTTGTATCATATTCATCGTACTCGATCAGCCGGCCGTTATAACCGCCATTTTTATTGTACTCATCGAATACCATCTTTGCGGAATTAAACAGATATTCACCTGCAAATGCATTGTTTCCGGTCTTTGGGCCGATAACCGCTACATGGATGGGATCTCCGCTTCCTTCCGTCTTTGCCCCCTCAGAACCTGCTTCCTTTGTTTCGACCGCTTTTGTGTCTTCTGCTTTCTTGGTTTCCTTGCTCCCGCCGTTTCCGCCGCATGCAGTCAGGGACAGTGCCATAACAGCTGCCAGTGCGATGCTTAAAACTCTCCTTTTCATAAATACCCTCCTTAAAAATGAAATAATATTTAGTTTAAAATGATGAAATCATTTTATACCCGTCAGATCCCTCCGAGATATGCCTCCCGGACTTTCTCATTTCCTGCCAGTTCCTTTCCGGTTCCGGTAAGATTGATCTTTCCATTTTCCACAACATAGCCTCTGTCTGAGATATCCAGAGCCATATTGGCATTCTGCTCTACCAGAAGAACGGTAGTCCCCTCTTTATTGATCCTTACAAAGCATTCAAACAGCTCCTGTACCACGATGGGCGCCAGTCCCAGTGACGGCTCGTCCAGCATAAGCAGCTTCGGCTCCGACATCAGAGCTCTTCCAACTGCTAACATCTGCTGTTCTCCTCCGGAAAGTGTTCCGGCCACCTGATTGAAGCGCTCCTTCAGTCGGGGAAACAGCTCCGCAGCACGTTCAATTCCACGATGCACCGCCGGCTGCGGCATGGTATAGCCTCCCATTTTCAGATTTTCATAGACTGTAAATCTGGGGAATATTTTTCTCCCCTCCGGGCAAAGTGTTACACCGGCCTTCAGCACATGGTTTGCTTTCATACTCGTAATATTTTTTCCATCAAACGTGATCGTTCCGCCGGCCGGTTTGATCAGTCCGGCAACTGTATTCATAATGGAAGTCTTTCCGGCGCCGTTTGCACCGATCAGTGTTACAATTTCCCCTTTTTTTACCTGAAACGATACCCCCTGTACCGCCTTGATCGCTCCATAATTTACCTGAAGATTTTCAACCTGCAGATATGCCATATCACACCTTCTTTCCCAGATATGCCTCAATTACCTGAGGATTCTGCTTGATTTCATCAGGTACGCCGGATGCAATCAGCGTGCCATGATCTAATACATAGATCCGATCACAGAGGTTCATAACAAGCCTCATATCATGCTCGATCAGAAGAATCGTGTAGCCCAGATCGCGGATCTCGCTGATAAACTGAGTCAGATCCGCCGTCTCACCTTCATTCATGCCTGCCGCCGGCTCATCAAACATCAGAAGCTCCGGATCACTGGCAATCGCTCTTGCGATCTCCAGGCGTCTCTGCTTTCCATAAGGAAGATCGGTTCCGTAATGATACGGATTATCCGAAAGTCCGGTGAGCTCCAGTGCTTTTCTTGCCCGTTCTTCCGCCTCTTTTTCAGCTTTCTTATAGCTTTTTGTATGGAACAGTGCATCCAGAAGATTTTCCTTTAATCTGGTATGGGCACCGACCATGACATTTTCCATAATGGTCATATGAGGGAACAGTTTAATATTCTGGAATGTTCTGCACATTCCCAGCTCCGTGATCTGATTGGGAGTCATTCCGGTGATCTCCCGGTCATGGAAATAAATTTTTCCCTCTGTCGGAGTGTACTGACCGGTGATGCAGTTAAACATCGTTGTTTTTCCTGCACCGTTCGGTCCGATGAGACCGATGATCTCTCCTTTGTTGATTTCCATATCAACAGCATTCACGGCAACAAGTCCGCCAAACCGCTGTGTCACTTTTTCTACCTTTAATACCGGCGAACTCATTTCTCCACCCCACTTTCCTTCGAGGTTTTTTCTTCCCTCCGGCGTTCCCAGAGTACTCTTTGTCTAATATGCTTCAAATTTACATTTCCAAGAATTCCGGACGGTTTTCCAAAAATTACGACTACCAGAAGCGCTCCGTAGATAACCTGGCGCCATACCATCAGTGGTCTTAACACCTCCGGAAGTGTCGTTAAAAGGATTGCTCCTACAACCGATCCTGTCAGATTTCCGAGTCCGCCGACAATGATCATGGAAAGAATCAGCGTCGACTGATCAAAGGTAAAGTTCAACGGACTGATAAATCTCATATAGTGAGCAAAAAATCCGCCGGCCATGCCAGCCAATGCTGCTGAAATAACAAATGCCATGATCTTATATCTGGAATCCTTGATTCCCATGGCCTGCGCTGCAATATAATCATCCCGAACCGCAGTAATTCCTCTTCCCAGTCTGGAATCCATCAATCTCGAAATCAGCACAAAGGTAAGTATGCACAGCACCACTACCATAAAATAAATTTTTCTGGGTGTGTCAAACGCAAAGCCAAACAGCTCCGGCTCAGGAATCCCTACAATACCGCTTGCGCCGCCGGTCAGCCCTCTCCAGTTTGTCTCAATAGTCCGGATAATCTCACAAAATGCCAGCGTTACAATGGTTAAATATCGTCCGGAAAGTCTCAGTGTCGGAAGTCCGAGGAGATATCCGAATGCAAGAGATACCACACAGGCTGAAATCAATGTCGCCCAAAACGGCCAGCCGAGCCTTGTGGAGAGCAATGCCGCTGTGTACGCTCCGACTCCGAAGAATGCGGCGTGTCCCAGCGAGGTGATTCCCATAAAACCGGAAATCAGATTCAGGCTCATCGCCAGGATCGCATATACGCCGCCAAGCGTTGCTACTGTTACTACATACTGGTTACTGAATAAAAACGGAAAAACAATAATTAAAACCAGAGTTACAAGCATGACCGGTCTGCTGTGAAGAGCCCATGCCGTTGTAATTTTCTTAAACATCTGTGCCCTCCTTATACCTTCTTGATTTCCTTATGTCCAAACAGTCCATAAGGTCTGAACAACAGTACCAGAATCAAAACAACGAATGCTGCACAGTCCTTCCAGTCTGAACTGACATAGCCTGCAACAAACGCTTCCAGAACACCGATAATGACACCTCCAAGCGCCGCTCCCGGCAGAGATCCGATTCCGCCAAGCAAGGCTGCTGCAAAGGTCTTCATGGAAACTCCAAGATACATCGTTGTATCAATGGATCCATAATACATGGCTACCAGAATTCCGGCAATTGATGCACATAAGATACCGGTAAAAAACGAAAACGTAATAACCAGCTCTGTATTTACACCCATGAGCTTCGCTGCCGAAACATCCTGTGCGATCGCTCTCATACCGGAACCGATCTTCGTCTTGTAGATGATGATGGACATTACAATGATCATAATAACCGCCGCAACTGCTATAACGATCTGATCCCATTTCATGATGACATTGCCCACATAGAACTTTCCAAGATTGATCGGATTCGGGAACGGCTTTGTCTCACTGCCGTAGAGAACCATGATCAGGTTCAGCATAAATGTCGAAACACCCAACGTTGCTGTCATCACCGATTCACCGGAAGATGTTTTCTTTCGGATCGGCTGTAAAATAAACTGATTCATAGCTGCACCAAGAAGACCGGTTACAACCATTGCCGCAATCAGTGAGAGCGGATACGGCAATGCCATAAATGAATACATGGTCAGCACCAGATACCCTGCCATCACATAAAAGGAACCATGTGCAAAGTTTACCAGTTCCAGCACACTGTACACAATGGAAAATCCTACTGCTACCAGCGAGTATGTTGCTCCGATGGTAATTCCGTTAAATAACTGCTGAAAAAACACTCGCTCCTCCTCCTTACATTTCAAATATAATCCTTTTGATCCAAGTTATTTCAATGACATCGATTTCATATCTTTTGCTTCTGCCTTTTCGCTGCTCCTTTCTCTTTTTCCTCTCTTTTCCCTTTCTGGTTGTGTTTGTGCAAGTATTATAAATCAATTTGGTTTATTGTTTTATGTTTAAATATTATTCACAAACAAATTCACCTGATTCATGTTT
>CAKRJM010000127.1 GCA_934351765.1 uncultured Lachnospiraceae bacterium
GTATAGAATTTTCCAACATCTGCAGTTGCGTAATTACCAGTTTTTGCAGTTACCCAATGTGCAGGATAAAGAGCAGTTGATGTAACAGACGATGTGTCGGCTGTAAGATTTGTTGAAGTTTCCTTCTCATCACGAATGTACATAAATGCTGCATTAGACTGCGCACTGATTGTACTTGTTGTTGCTTTTACACTATTGTTACTTACAAACCAAGCATACGTACTTGCTCCGAGAGCTACGGCCGCCACCATTACCATGGCAATCGCAGCTGCGAGCTGCTTTTTCAGCGATTTTACGCTTTTTGTATCTCTCATTTCTTTCCTCCCATTTTTCTCGAAGACTAAAGAAATCTCTTTCTTTTCCTATATATAGACAACGGTTGTGGCGCTGCATATACCTTATAACGTTTTTTGTTCTGTCTGCGGATTTGTCTCCTATTTGTTTCTCCGGTTTTCCCAGGTGATCTCCCGGTCGGAGTAGTAGCTGTCGTTTGGTGCCTCGTTTCCGGCTGCATTGATGGGCTTGTCACCGGAGAAGGTATCCTTGATGTCCTTCACAAATTTCCAGAGGAGACTCGTATCATCCTCATAATCGGCATCGATCTTCATGCTGAACTCCACGCTTCCGCCGATGATGGAATCCACACAGTCGGGGTCATCCCCCTCCATCCAGATCGCGATGGTGTAGCGGTCCACATTGCCCACCAGAAAGTCGGGCTCCTCGTAGCGGCAGACCAGTTTATCCGACTGGAAGCTCACGCAGTCCTCCTCATTGCCGCCGTTGTCGGCAGGTGCCGCATAGACGATCCGCTCGCCGTTTTTCCAGACAGCCACACGGACTGCCTTTTCGGCGCCTTTGGCACAGGAGTCCAGGGTAATCCTTGCAACATAGCCAAGGTCCTCTTTTCCGGCATTGCGGACATAATAGGTATAGGCCATATAGTTCTTGCCGTTGTGGCTTCCCTCCACCTCATCCAGATCATCCGGAAGATCATCGATGGAAATATTCGTGGCATCCTGAACGGTGCTCGCCGTCAGCCGCGCAGTGGCATTCTTAAAATCTCCGGTGTCGGAAATGCTGATTCCCTTCCGGTACAGCTCCAGGCGGTTTAAGTTGATGGTGAAATTTCCCATTTTTTCCTGCATGAAGGCCACGATGAACAGCACCGCCACCAGCCCCAGCAGTCCCATGAGCAGCATATGGAGCCTGTCCATGCGCAGGAGCGCCGCACCGATCCGCCGTCGCTTCCGGTGGGGCAGATACATACTTACGATCTCTTCCGGATCCACCTCGTCCCCGTACCTGGCAATGAGCTCTTCCAGCTCCCCGATCCGGACGATCTGGTCGCTTTTCCGCCGTTTTTTCAGCTTTTTCTCCGCCCTGGTGACCCGCTTCCCTTTCGGCGGGCCTGTAGGCTTCTCCGCCCCGTCCTGCGGGGCTTTGACCATCGGTTCTTCTATTTTGTTTTCCTTTGTCTGTTCTGTTTTTTCTTCTTTCACAGCTTATACCTTTTCTTTACATAAGCCACATATTCCTGCATGCCGGCAAGATCCTCCGGATCCGAGAAGCGAAGCTGGATTCCGGTTGCAAACCGGTACGGGCCGCCCCTGGGCATTTCCCGCATCCAGCAGATCACACCGACGACCTCAAGCTCCGGCTGTCCATCAGCAGGAGTCCCGATCCGCGGAAGCGTAAACCGACAGGTCTCTCCCACTTCCATTCTCCGGTCCAGGCAGACTGCAAGACCATTATTGGAAATATCCATCGTCTCACCATGCTCCTTTGTGATCTCCTGTCTGGCATTCAGCGGCCAGCTGTCCTGCATATAAAGGACAGGCAGCTCTACCTTCAGACGGACATCCACACGCCGGATCACCTTTCGCTGTTCTTCCATGCGGCGCACCTTCCAGAAACGGCGGATTCCCTCCTTCACCACATCATCCACATAGCCGGAACCAATAAAGGACTCTTCTCCGGCCGTATAACGGAAGAGCAGCTTCTGGTTTTCATCAGGAATATAAGCCTTTCCCTCCACCATGGGTACGGAGGTTAAAAACACCGACTCGTCCAGTTCCTTATGAAAGGTACTTACCATGTCGAACTTCGCTTCATCCCGCACCGGTGTATCCAATGCAAACTGAATCTTTATGCCCCGGCTGATTGGTAATGCTCCTGCCATACTGCCTTCTCCTTTTCCCTCCTGCATTACACCGAAAAAGCATTGCAGCTTTCCTTACAATGCTTCTTCACGCAGTTTCTTCATGCTTCTGCTATTTTATTTTAACGCTATCTTAACACGCTTCCGTTCAGATGTCCACCAAAATTCTCCGGCATGCTCTCGTCTTCCGCTGCTTCCGAATGATGTACTTCATAGACGGTACTGCGGATGTCTCCGTGAATATCCTTCAGACACTGCAGAAGGATCGGATTATAGGCTCCACACTCCCCGTTCAGGATCATTTCCAGGGCTTTCTCATGACTGAAAGCCTTTTTATATACTCGCTCACTCACCAGCGCATCATACGCATCCGCCAGGGAAACCACCTGTGCCGAAATGGGAATTTCCTCTCCCTTTCGTCCGTCCGGATAGCCCTGCCCGTCATACCGTTCATGATGCCAGCGGCAGATCTGATACGCCGTCTTGACTAACGGCTCCTCCTGATAAGGCTTCAGCCGTTTCAGGATTCCGGCACCGATGAGGGTATGCTGCTTCATGACCTCAGTCTCCTCAGCCGTCAGCCTTCCCGGCTTATTGAGAATTTTTTCATCAATCCCGATTTTCCCGATATCATGAAGGGATGAGGCCATAACAATCTGATCCCGTTCTGCCCGGGTTAAGCTGTAACGGTCGGTGAGCTTTGTCAGCCGCTCCAGAAGCATCTCCGTCAGCACATTGATATGCTGAACATGAAGTCCGCTCTCACCGTTCCGGAACTCAACGATCTCGCTTAAAATGCCCACCATGATCTTCCGGTTTTCCTCTTTCTCCCGTACCTGCTCTGTCAGAATATTGACCAGACGGCGCTGCTTGGCATAAAGCTTAATGGTATTATAGACCCGCTTGTAGACCACGCTGGCGTCAAAGGGACGGCTGATATAATCGGAAACGCCCATCGCATAAGCACGGCTGATCAGATCAGCAGAATCCTCGCTGGAGATCATAATGACCGGAATATCATTGATCCATCCCTGCTCCTGCATCTTTTCCAGCACGCCAAACCCGTCCATCACCGGCATCATGATGTCCAGGAGCACCAGGGCAATACTCTTTCCATAGCGGCTTAAAGCCCCCAGCCCTTCCGCTCCGTCTCCCGCCTCCAGAATATCATAATTGTCCTGGAGCATTTCTTTTAAGATCGTGCGGTTGATCAGAGAATCATCCACAATGAGGATCAGCGGCCGCTCTTCCCCAAGATTTTCTTCCTGGAGTTCCATGCTCTCTGCCTGGTAGCGGCGCCACTCCGTCACGATCATATTTTTCTTCACCTTTGCCTGATACATGAGCTTGTCGGCCTGCAGCACTGCCAGTTCCACGGTCTGTTCCTTCACGACCAGCCCGCCCATACTCACAGAAATCTGGAATCCCATGCTCTCCGGCAGTTTTTCCTGATGAAGCCGCTTGCAGATCTCATCCAGCTTTCTGTCAAACATTTCATCGGAAATTCCCGGCATAACCAGAATAAATTCATCACCACCGAACCGGATCAGCGCATCGTCCCGGCGAATCCGCCGCCTGATGATGGCCGCCGTAGCCGCCAGAATCATATCACCCGCATCGTGTCCATAGATATCATTCACCAGCTTAAAATCGTCCAGATCGATCATGGCAACACCGCCGGTCACCGGCAGACGCTTTATCCTGTCCTCATAATACCGGCGGTTATAAACTCCGGTCAGTGCATCTGTATAAAGGGTGCTGTAAATATTTCCTGCGTTTTCTTCGTTGCTCTCCGTTTTTTTCGTCTGAAGCAGGTCACCCTCCACTGTCAGCGAAAATTTCAGAATATGTGGCACATCATCGATTTCCACATACCGTGCCACCGTCTCGTTAAGCTCCGATCCCACATATTCCAGCCTCGTTTTCTGGCACTTCTCCCGCAGCACCTGTGCCGCAAGACTGGCCTCATCCAGCTCCTGAAAGGAGGACGCATCCACGAGACTGACCTCTTTAAACATTCTCCGCAGGACCGACAGTTCGTCATCTGCCTGCTCCCTTGTTAATTTTACTTCGTATTCTGCTGCATTTTTTTTCATATGGTTTCTCTCCGGCTTCCTCCTTCCCTTACTCCTCTCTTAACGAAATACAATCTCGCCTGTTGTCGGATCCATACGCTCCACAATGGCA
The DNA here is from genome assembly GCA_934351765.1 of uncultured Lachnospiraceae bacterium. Taxonomy (GTDB): domain Bacteria; phylum Bacillota; class Clostridia; order Lachnospirales; family Lachnospiraceae; genus Lientehia. Next base: position 4,346 of record CAKRJM010000127.1, read on the forward strand.
AGGGATTCCAGCCGGAGGCCCTTTTCACGAAGCCGGTCACCGCCGCCCTGGAAGCCTTTTTCCACAGCGATTCCGATTCCTGCCACGCTGGCTCCCGCCGCTTCCACCAGCTCCAGAAGTCCCTCCAGTGCACAGCCGTTGGCCAGGAAATCATCCAGGATCAGCACATGGTCCTCCGGTCCGAGGAACTTCCTGGACACGATCACATCATAGACCCGCTTGTGGGTAAAGGACTGGATCTTTGTAGCATACACTTCACCGTCAATGTTCAGAGACTTCGCTTTCTTCGCAAAGACCACCGGCACATGAAAATGCTGGGCCGCCACGCAGGCGATTCCGATTCCCGATGCTTCCACTGTCAGGATCTTGGTCACGGGACAGTCTGCAAACAGTCTCGCCCATTCTTCTCCCATCTGATTAAACAGCTCTATATCCATCTGGTGATTCAGAAACGAATCTACCTTTAATACATTTCCTTCTTTTACAATTCCATCTTTTCTGATACGCTCTTCCAGTAACTTCATGGCTCCCTGTCCCTTTCTCTGTTTCTTATGCCCGAGGGCCGATTCTGCTGACTATTATATAGGAAGAAAGGGCGGTTTTTCAATAGGATCGTAGAAAAAATTTCAGAAAGAGAACAAAAGTCCCTCCGCCTCACGCGACTCCGATGGAAGTCGCCCGTAAGGCGAACAGGACTTTCCTTGTTCAAATATTCGGTTTACTTATAGATCGTATTTCGATCATCCAGGACAATTGCGTCCAGAGTCTTCGCCGCCGTTTTCAGTGTTGAATTTCGGATTGCGAGCTGTGCCCTTAATATCTCATGCCTGGAAGGGCCGTCATATCCGTTCATTCTCTCATACAAAAACTCCGCCGCCTTCTTCCCCATCTGATACTTTGGCGTTACAGCGGTGGAAATCGCCGGTGTCGTAACAATGGAAAGTGCAACACCGCCAAAGCCCACGATTGCCGTATCCGCTGGGATCTCAAGGCCCGCCTCCCGGTACGCATTCAGTGCACCGGCAGCCACCTGGTCATTGGTACAGACCACACCATCCGGCCTTCCCTTCTCTTTCAACAGCTGTTTTGCCGACCGGTGCCCGTCCATTACCGTAAAATTATCATTCTTCACCGCAAAAAGCTCCCCGCCATACTCCGCAGCTGCCCTTCTGATTCCTGCAAGCTCCTGACCATACAGCGGTGTATCCTCGGAGCTGCCCAGATAGATTAGCCGTTTCCGTCCAATCTCCAGGAGATGGGCGGCACACTCATAAAACGCAGCTTCATGATCCACCAGCACTGTGTCCATCCTGCTGATCTCATGATCGGTTTCCAGGCCGACAACCGGAATCTTCACATTCTTTTTTTTCAGCCGGCTGAGTCTTTCGGAATAATCCCGGTATTCCTCATCTTCTCTGCACTGTCCGGGAATCAGGATGATCCCGTCGATCCACTCCTGTTCCAGTTCCCGGACAATCTCCTTCTCCCGTTCAAATTCCCCTTCACTCTCATACAATACCACGGTGATCCGTTTTTCCCGAAAGAAATCACTGATACCCCGGAAGATCGCTATGTTATCCGTCCTTCTGAGGCTTGGAATAACCACTGCAATCTGATTCCGTTTGCTGCTTTTTAAATCCCGGGCAATGGGATTCATACTGTAATTTGTTTCCTTAATTGCCTGATAAACCCGTTCCTTTAATTCATCCGCCACACTGGCCGACTGATTCAGGACCCTGGATACGGTTGCCGTACTGACCCCAGCCGCTTTTGCTACATCCTTTATCTTTACACTCATCTTATAAACTCCGTGTTTCCTGCTTTTTACCATTCCTGGTATTCAGTATAACACAGTTTTCCCGTTCCGGGTTTTCTATTTTTCCGGCTTTTCTATTTTGCCGGCTTCGTATTCGAGTTTCCTACCTGCGCCCGCTTCTCATCGGACAGGGTCGCCCGGTACAGCTCATACCACTCTGCTCTGGAA
>CAKRJM010000128.1 GCA_934351765.1 uncultured Lachnospiraceae bacterium
ATCAAAACTTATACCAGAAGAGTTTAGAGGTAGTATGCCTACCATTGAAGAGATTGAGGCTGAATTAAATGAATAACTTCCAGTTTATTATTGCAACGCATTCACCACTGTAAATAATTCAGGATAAAAGGATGTAACGCTGTAAGAACGTTTGGAATATGTCGTGTATATAGGTGAAAGGGGGGACGGCGATGAAGGATGAAGCAATTGTCCGGTTGTACTGGGATCGAAACGAGCAGGCCATTCGTGAATCAGCGAGTAAATATGGAGAATACTGTGGTTCCATTGCCCGTAACATTCTGTTCAACTGGACCGATACGGAAGAATGTGTCAACGATACCTGGTTTCATGCCTGGAATGCCATGCCGCCGCACAGGCCATCTATGCTGAGAACATTTCTGGGGAAGATCACCAGAAATCTGGCGTTTGACCGGTATAGGAAGCTGCACAGGGATAAGCGCGGCGGATATAATATTGATCTGGTGCTGGACGAGCTGGCAGAGATCGTTTCGGGGAAGGATAATCCGGAGGACGCGGTACAGGAGAAAGAACTGAAGGATGAAATTAACCGCTTTTTATCCGGGTTTTCCAGGGATAAGAGGTATATGTTTGTCCTCCGCTACTGGTATGCAGATGGGATCGGCGAGATCGCAGAGCGCTTTCATATGAGTGAGAATAACGTATCGGTGACGCTTGGCAGGATGCGGAAAAAGCTGAAGGAATATTTAACAGAAAGGGGGTACCGCCTGTGAAAAAAGAACAGCTGTTCAAGTCCATTGCGGATATCAGGGAAGAGGATGTAAAGAAAGCCAGGCAGTACAGGGCGAAAAGGAAAACAGTGTGGATCAGGTGGGCGGCAGCCGCCGTATGTGCAGTAATCGCGGTAACGGCGATAGCCAGCATTCCGTTATTAAAAAAGGGTGATACCGATTTGTTGTCCTCGCTGACTGTCATGGCTGCGGAATATCCAAAGCCGACCGCAGCAAACTTAAGTGCACAGGAGTTTATGGAGGGGGATGCGCGCTGGAGCTGGTGGGAGTCCTACAGACAGCTGGCAGACGAATCTGAAAAATTGCAGGAGGGTATGAACGGATATTACGCGAAGGTGATGGAAAAGCTGCTGGTTGCCGGGGATGACAACACGGTCTGTTCCCCGCTGAACACGTATATTACGTTTGCCATGCTGGCAGAGGTATCTGAGGGCAATACGAGACAGCAGATCCTGGATGTGCTGCAGGTGCCGGATATTGAGACACTGCGCACCAGCATCAGGACGATCTGGGAGGGGAATTATGTGGACACGCCGGTTCTGAAGAGTCTCCTGGCAAATTCCCTGTGGCTGAAGGAGGGTTATACATACAATCATGAAACGATGTCCAGACTGGCCGAAACGTACTATGCATCCTCGTACAGCGGAGATCCGGGCAGTGAAGAAATGGGACAGGCACTGCGGGAATGGATCGATAAGAATACCGGCGGACTGCTCAGCGAACAGGTCAAGGACATGAAGTTAAATCCCGATACCGTGCTTGCGCTTGTCTCGACTATTTATTACAAGGCCATGTGGGGGGATGAATTTAACAGGCAGATGACAAACCAGGAAACCTTTCACGGAACGCTGGGGGATACGACGGTCGATATGATGCATAAGACGGATATGATGCGTGTATTCTCCAAGGAGCACTTCACCGCCCTGGGACTGGATCTGAGGGACAGCGGCACAATGTTCTTCTATCTTCCAAACGATGGGGTTGATGTCAATACGCTGGCTTCCGATCCGGAGGTGACAGCGGTCATCAGGGGTGATGAGGATGAAGACTGGTACGCCCCGGAGGTTCACCTCTCTGTTCCGAAGTTTCAGGTTTCCTGCAAGACGGATTTACTGACGGCTCTTGAGGAACTGGGAATTACCGATGCGCTGGATCCGGCGCTGTCTGATTTTACTCCGCTGACAGAGGATCGGGAGGATCTTTTCCTCAGTAAGGCAGAACATACGGCGATGGTAGAGATTGATGAGAACGGAGTAACCGGAGCCGCCTATACAAAGCTCGAGATCTCCGAAGGTGCGGCAAAGCCGGATGATGAGATCGACTTTGTTCTCAACCGTCCGTTCCTGTTTGTGATCACCGGAAGCGACGGATCGATCCTGTTCTCCGGCATTATCAGAAATATCGACTAAAGAAAAAGCAGGTAAGGGATCGGAGGTGAATTATGAATCAGCTTGCGACTTCGAAAGAAGACATATTGACGGCCAGCAGGGAACTGATCAAAGAAAATGGCTGGATGGTACTGATCGGTTATAAGGCAATGAAAAAAGAAACCGTTTAAAATAAAAACATAAAAGGCATTTAAGGGCAGAATCCGGTTAAAAACGCATAGACAAGCCGTCCCATATGAGGTATATTATTGTAATGATGCCTCAGGTGGGAGGCTTGATGGAAAGGAACCGGAGTGACAATTGGCTGGAGCTTTTAAGTGGAAGACAGCGTGCCCGGATCACGCCGGAGATGCCAGAAAACAGGGCCGAAAGTAATGCCGGATCGATTGCTTTCGGCTTTTTAAGTTCAAAGGATTGAAAAACGTATGAATGCAGGGAAAATGGCAGATATGCCAGTGAAAAAGCTACTCTTAAATATGGGAATTCCCATGATGATCTCCATGCTGGGGCAGGCGCTTTATAACGTGGTGGATACATATTTTGTGTCCTATATTCCGGATACCGCCCAGGTGACGAACATGGGGGACAAGGCGATCAATGCACTGACGCTGGCGTTTCCGGTTCAGCTGATCATCGTGGCGCTGGGGGTTGGAACCGGCGTGGGGATCAATGCCATGGTGGCGCGGAATCTGGGAAGGAATGATAAGGAGCGGGCGGCAAGAACTGCCGGAAATGCGTTATTCATGGCGGTCTGCTATTTTGCTGTCATGGCTCTGTTCGGAATCTTTGCGGCAAAGAATTTTATCGGAAGCCAGACAAAGGATCCGGTGATCGCGCAGATGGGAACGGATTATTTAAGGATCGTAACCGTTTTTTCATTCGGCGCACTGGGATATATGACCATGGAAAAAATCGTCATGGCCACCGGAAAAACCATGATCACCATGATCTGTCAGCTTGCCGGAGCCGTTACCAACATCATTCTGGATCCCATTCTGATCCGGGGGATGTTTGGAATGCCGGCTATGGGTGTTTCCGGTGCGGCCTGGGCGACGGTTCTGGGCCAGATCCTCTCGCTGGTGATCATTTCGGTCTTCTATTTTAAGCGGGGTGTCGGAATCGACAGGGGAATCAGATATCTGAAACCGGAAAAGTCCGTTTTAAAGGACATTTATACGGTGGGCTTTCCGGCGATCATCATGCAGATCCTGACCCCGGTTATGACATATGTTATGAATCTGATTCTGGGAACCATTTCTGTTTCGGCAGTGACAGCGTACGGGGTTTATTATAAACTTCAGAGCTTTATCTTTATGCCGGGCTTCGGCCTGAATAATGCACTGATTCCCATTGTTTCGTTTAATTACGGTGCGGGAAAAAAGGAACGGATCCGGGAGGCGATCCGCTGGGGACTGGTGTATGTTTCGATTATTATGGGCGCCGGGATTATCCTGTTTCAGCTTGGTGCCGGAGCCATGGTTGGAATCTTTTCCATTGCGGAGGAATCAACAAGGCTTTGTATCACGGCGCTTCGGATCATTTCCTGCGGCTTTTTCTTTGCGGGGGGGAATATTATACTTCAGGGTGTCTGCCAGGCGCTGGGAAAGGGAAGCTATTCCCTGCTGATTTCACTTTTGCGCTTCATTATTCTGACCCTTCCGCTGGCCTGGCTGTTTGCGGCGCTTCCTTCGGCCGGAACCGTTGTCTGGCTGGCGCTGCCCATTGCGGAGGCCGGAGCATGCCTTACGGCAGTGGGACTGATGAAGCATGTGCTGAAAAAGAGGAATATCTGAGAGCTTAAAAATCTTCCGGGAACAACGTGCTCCTCAGTGCGTTGAATGCTTTTTTGCCGGAGGTTTGATAGATGGTTCTGCCGGATACAAGATTTCCGTTATTAAAGGTGAGGGTAAGAGAGGATCCATCGTTCATGGAAACCGTGATGAGATCTTCGGCATCGGAGCTCATCTCGTCGGTCGGTTTACCGATCTGAAGCGCGGAAAGAGCCTGAAACAGCTCCTGGATTTCGGCGGCACCGGCTGGGATGGTGACAGTTTCGGAGGCTTCCTCGTTCCTAGTCCAGATGATTTCGGTGACGTTGGATTCGTTCCAGGAAGCGGCGAACGCTTCGGCATCCGAGCCGAGGATCGAAAAAACAGAACGGGTATCAGAGGCTGCTGAATCGGAAGCAGCGGCGTTCGTAACGGAACTGCCTGCGGACGAATCCGAAGAATTCCGGGCTGAGCCGCAACCGCCTGCGGACGAATCCGAAGAATTCCGGGCTGAGCCACAGCCGCCCAGAAGCAGGGCGGAGGCTGTGACAAGAGCTGTAAAAAGAAGGCGAAAGATCCGGCGGAAACGAGCTCCGAAGGATGCGGGACAGCCGGCAGGAGTGGTGCGGCCGGAGGTTGAGAGGGTGTCATTGTACAGGATGTGTATGATGTGCATAAGCAGCTCCTTGATTGTGGATAAATGCGTTTCATTCAGGTTCGTCTGTTCGTATTATAGAAAAAAAGAAAGAAAACAGAAAGAGCAGCAGGGGGCGGTTTTCCTGATCTGGCAATGCCTGCCGCGGTAAGCGGGCTTATATGGAAGAAAATCCATTATAATGAAGGGTATAAAAGTCAGGGAGGAAAAGGCATGGAATATAAAGAGATACAGTGCCGGTGCTGCGGAAGTCCGATGAGGATCCGGCCGGGAGCCACCAGGATCCAATGTGAATACTGCGGGACGGAGTATGTGCTGCGGGGGCAGGAAAAAGAGATCAGAACCATTGACTATCAGGGGCGGGGTGCACTGTTTCAGACATATATTCCGGCGGGGTGGAATTACCGGGTCAAAACAGATCCATCCGTTTCTCCGCTGAATACCATGGGATATGATCTCATACTGGAATCGCCGGACGGGGCGCAGCTTGTGTATTATCCCTTTGCATATTACAGGAACTATATGCCCGGCGGAAGAATGGGACGGAAGGATTACCAGTATGACGGCGGAAGCATGTCCTGCTGGCGCCATCTGTCAGAGCCTGTGGAGTATGCCAGGGAGCGGATCTGTGCCACAGTGGGACAGACAGAGGAGCTACGGCTGGAGCCTGTGGAAAATCAGAAGCTGGAGGCCCGGCTGCCGCGGTTTCAGCAGGAATCGGAGGCCAGACTGAAGCGTCAGGTGGCGGTGGGAGCGTACCGTTTCCGGTTCCGTTTTTCCAGAGGCGGACAGCTTTATGACGGATATTTTGCCATGTCTCTGTGCTGGACGGCGGATGCCCTGAAGGCGCAGAAGCAGGCCGGGAACAGCTTTCTGGATATGCTGAAGAGCGGCGGTCTGGCAGGGCTTGGATTCCTTGGCGGGATCGGTCTTGGTACCGGCGCGGCTATCGCCCAGAATCCGGGGCAGACCTCTGACTGGGGCCGTGAGTATGACATGCTTCTTATGTGGCCCCGGGAGGAGGGGCGGGATCTGTCCGACATATTTGACCGGTTTATGGAGGAGATCCGGCTGGGGCCGGTGTACTATGCACTCCAGGAAGAGGAATTCCAGAACGTACTGCAGATCATGGCGAACGGCTATATGCAGCGGCAGCAGAATGCGATCCGCAGTTCCCAGCAGATTTCCAGAACTCTTTCCGAGACTTCCGATATTGTCATGGCCGGTTACGAGGAGCGCAGCAGGAGCATGGACGAGATCTACCGGAAGAACTCCGAGGCAGTCCGCGGCGTCAACAGCTATACCGATTCTGCCGGTCGTACCTATGAGGCAGATGTGGCCTATGATCATGTATACCGCAAGGGAGATACCTTTGTAGGAAGCAAGAATGGGAGCTGGGAAGCCGGACCGGAGTGGGAAGAGCTGAAGCGGCGGTAGAAGATAATACAATATAATACAACAACAACATAGCACAATGGAAAAGCTGCTGTGGATCGAACAACGGGCAGGCGCGATGCGCCTGCCCGTTGCAGCCTGTCAAAGAACTTCAAATTTACTTTTCTTTGTGCTGCATTCGCCACAGAGTGGAGCGGCTCACGCCGAGTTGGATCGCCGCCTGGCTTTGATTTCCATGGACGCGTCGCAGGGCAATCTCTACCAGTTCGCGGGTCATCTCCTCCAGCGTACGATTTGTGTCAAATGTCGGAGCCTTGGCCGC
>CAKRJM010000129.1 GCA_934351765.1 uncultured Lachnospiraceae bacterium
GGATATTGTCCACACCATTATTGGAGGCTGCATCAATCTCCACCACATTGACCGAATTTCCCGCCGCGATTGCCTTGCATGCCGCACACTCCCCGCAGGGATTTCCGTCCACCGGATGCTCACAGTTCACCGCCTTGGCCAGGATCTTTGCAATGGTGGTTTTTCCGGTTCCTCTCGTTCCGCAAAACAGATACGCATGACCGATCCTGCCCGTCCGGATCTGGTTTTTCAGCGTTGTGACGATATGATCCTGTCCCTTTACGTCCTCAAAGGTCGCCGGTCTCCATTTTCGATACAGTGCAGTATATGCCATTCTTCCATCTTCCTTTCCAGTCTGTCCGAAACGCGGGAATGGCGGAGCCTTTTGTTTCACAGGAACCACATCCCATTACGCAAAAAGAATGTGCCCAGGCACATTTCCGCTCCGCCGTAATTGATTCCGGGGCAGTTTTCCGGATTATTCCGTCCGCCGCCCCGGCATTCTTTTATTTATTCAATCGGTTCATCACCGAAGCTGATGCCTAACAGTCTTGCCTCTTCGATGATCGAAGCATTGGGATCTACGGTCTTCAGCTTTCCGGCAACCTCCTCCAGAGGCGTCTTGGAAATCTCGCGGCTCTTTACCGCCACCATGTAACCGTATTCTTTCTTGCTGATCATCTTTGCTGCCTCCGCTCCCAGACGGGAGGAGAGCACACGGTCATATGCACAGGGGCTTCCGCCTCGCTGCATGTGGCCGGGAACCGTCACACGAACTTCAAGGCCACAGGCCGCTTCGATCTGTGCACCGATCTCATAGGAAACCGACGGGAATACTCTGCCATCCTTGGCTGCTTTTTCGCGTTTTTTCTTTAATTCCTTTTTCGTCAGCTGAGCGTCCTCTTTTGAGATTGCACCTTCCGCCACTGCAATGATGGAAAACGCTTTTCCCGCCTTTTCCCGTTTTTTCAGTGCACCGATAATCGAATTGATGTCATAGGGGATCTCCGGAATCAGAATAATATCTGCTCCGCCGGCCATGCCTGCGTTCAGTGTCAGCCAGCCCGCTCCGTGTCCCATGATCTCCACCATGAACACCCGGCTGTGAGAAGCTGCCGTTGTGTGGATGCAGTCGATGGCATTTGTGGCAATATTCACCGCGCTCTGGAAACCGAAGGTCATGTCCGTGCCCCAAAGATCGTTATCAATGGTCTTCGGAAGACCGATCACATTGAGTCCCTCTTCGCGAAGCAGATTTGCCGTCTTCTGACTGCCGTTTCCGCCCAGCACCACTAGACATTCAAGGCGAAGCTTCTTATACGTATGCTTCATGGCCTCAACCTTGTCCAGATCGTTCTCGTCATGAACCCGCATGAGCTTGAACGGCTGTCTGGAGGTTCCAAGAATCGTACCGCCCTCCGTCAGAATCCCGGAAAAATCCTCCGGCTGCATGATCCGGTAATTCATATAGATCAGACCCTTATAGCCATCCTCAAATCCAATGATCTCCACATCATCGTACATTTCATAGAGCGCTTTCGCCACCCCGCGCATGGTTGCATTCAGGCTCTGACAGTCACCGCCGCTGGTCAGCATTCCTACTCGCATCACATAAACCGCCTCCCTTTATCTTATTTCTTATGATTTTCATGAAAGCTATGACCTTATTATATAATAAAAACAGGGGAGGGGGCAAGAGGAAAGCGTTGAATATGACAAATCCCTTTCTTCATGCTATAATAGAGCCAGTTTATAACTTACTGAAGGAGGCTCTTTATGATCAACACGTTTTGTAAAAAACCGCTCTGGGAGGTAAGCCGGACGCTGTCAGCAGTGGCAGGCGGGGCAGTTCCCGCAGAGTTGGTCATCACCAATGCACGATTGGTCAATGTATGTACCCATGAGATCCAGGAAAATATTTCCGTTGCCGTTGCGGAAGGGCGAATTGCTATGGTTGGCGACTGCAGCCACTGCATCGGGCCGGACACCAGGGTGGTCGACGCCAAAGGACAGTACCTGGCTCCCGGTTTCCTGGACGGCCATATCCACGTGGAATCTTCGATGATGGGCGTCGGCGCATATGCCAAGGCAGTTATCCCTCACGGAACTGTCGGCATCTACATGGATCCCCACGAGATCTGCAACGTTTTAGGACTGGACGGCGTGAAATGTATGCTGGAGGACGCAAAGCGTACGCCTTTAAAGGCCATGCTGACAACCCCCTCCTGTGTTCCCGCGGTTCCCGGTTTTGAAGATACCGGTTCCTTCATCGGACCTGCCGAGGTTGCAGAGACCATGACCTGGAAGGAATGTGTCGGACTTGGTGAGATGATGAATTTCCCCGGCATTTTAAGCTCTTCGGAGCATGCTCACGGAATCACCGGCGAGACCCTGAAAGCCGGGAAGATCATCACCGGCCATTATTCCATGCCGGAGACCGGAAAAGGCCTGAATGCCTACATTGCCTCCGGTGTTCGCTGCTGTCACGAGTCCACAAGAGCTGAGGATGCCCTGGAGAAAATGCGGCTCGGCATGTACGCGATGCTGCGGGAAGGCTCTGCATGGCATGATTTAAAAGAAGTTGCAAAGAGCATTACGTGTCATGAGGTTGATACCCGGTTTGCAACGCTGATCTCCGATGATACCCATCCTCACACATTACAGGCTCAGGGGCATCTGGATCATATCATGCGCCGCGCTCTGGAAGAGGGCATCGATGCCATCACCGCGATCCAGATGGTGACCATCAACTGTGCTCAGTGCTTCCAGATGGATCATGATTTCGGAAGCATTACTCCCGGAAAATGTGCTGACATGGTACTCATCGGTGATCTCGACAAACTCAACGTGACCAGGGTATGGATCGACGGCGATCTTGTGGCAGAAAACGGCCAGATGACCATGGAATTTGCACCTTATTCTTATCCGGACTGGGCAACTCATTCCATGCATGTCGGTGAAACCATCACCGCCGACACCTTTAAGATCCCTGCCTCCGCCGATCAGGTGACTGTCCGTGCCATCGAAGTCATTCCGGCAAAGGTTGGCTCCATCGAACGTCATGTAACACTCCAGGCAAAGAACGGCTATCTGGAATCCGATCCGTCTCAGGACGTTTTAAAGACTGTTGTGTTTGAACGTCATCATAAAACAGGAACGAAAGGCTTCGGCTTCGTAAAGGGCTTCGGTATCACCAACGGTGCCATGGCTTCCACGGTTGCCCATGATGCACATAACCTTCTTGTGATCGGTACCAATGATGCAGATATGGCTCTGGCTGCCAACACACTGATCCAGTGCGGCGGCGGTATGGTGGCCGTTCAGGACGGCAAGGTTCTCGGCGTTGTGCCGCTTCCCATCGCCGGCCTCATGAATGACAAGCCTCTGGAAGAAATGAGCCAGATGGTTGAGAATCTGGAACAGGCCTGGGCAAAGATCGGCTGCACCATGCCGTCTCCGTTCATGACCATGGCGCTGATCGCGCTGGCCTGCCTGCCGGAGCTTCGTCTGACAAACCGCGGCCTGGTAGACTGTACCACCTTCCAGTTTGTACCGTTAGAAGTAGAATAACAGCGATAAATTTCCTTCGATAAGATTTCATTCGATAAAATTTCGTTCGATAAAATTTCGTTCGATAAAATTTCATTCGATAAACAAATGCATTCTCGATAACTTATCTGATTTTTATCGTCGCCAAGCATACAAAAACCCCCGCAGGTTTCTTCTGCGGGGGGAATCTATTTTTGCTGCTCAAACGATTTTGGGATTTTTTTAATTTTTCTTCCGGAATTTAAATCATTCTCTTTTTTAGAATTTATCTATATTTTAATCCGCACATCCTGCGTCGAAAAACGCACCACAAACGTTACCTCTACAGCCTGCTCGGCCCAGGCTGCCTCGCGGCACACAGACGATCCTGCTTAGTGCTGCTCCATTCCTGGCCTGACACGGTTCACAGGGGTCTGTTGCGCAAGACCCAGACTTCAACGCCGCTTATAAAGGGCAGCTTCACAGTTTGTAATCCTCGGCAGGATATCACCCCTGCTATAGCGGATTGCAGGTACAGGACACCGCTAACTCCCCGGCTGTGCGGAAATTCTATGACAAAGTCATACTTTATCAGTATAACCCAGCCATCGCCGTTTGTCAAACAGTTTTCTTACTGCTGTTTCTGCTGTATGACAACAGTTTTCCTACTGCTGTTTCTGCTGTTTTTCCAGCTTCACCTTTACGCGAAGTTCCTTAAAAAAATCCTTCAGCAGATTGGAACAGGTTTCTTCCATGACTCCGCGTGTTACTTTAACCTGATGGTTAAACTCCTTCATCTCCAGAAGATTTAAAATAGAGCCTCCGCACCCTGCTTTTGGGTTCATGCATCCGATCACCACCTCTGTGATCCGTGCCTGAACCAGTGCTCCGGCACACATCTGGCAGGGTTCCAGTGTCACATACATGGTACAGCCCTCCAGCCGCCAGTCTCCCAGCTTTTTGCTTGCACGCCTGATCGCCTGCAGCTCCGCGTGAGCAAGAGTATTTTTATCCGTCTTTCTCCGGTTATACCCCCGCGCAATAATCGCTCCCTCATAGACAATCACACAGCCAATGGGAACTTCCCCAATAGCTGCCGCCTTTTTCGCCTGTCGGATTGCTTCCTTCATATAGTATTCCTGGTCATGCTCCGCCATCCCTGTTCTCCTGTATTATTTTCTGAAGATCCCATAGCCACGGCCCGACTGATTGTTCAGGATCGTTTCCATATCATCATAAGTCACATCGGTATTGATCCCCGGATTATTGACAATCACCCTGCCATCCTCCGTAAGGCCTGCCAGTGTCACATAATGATACACACTGGCGTACCGCCCTCCATTGTCTCCCGGTTTCATGGACATGACAATCTTTGCGCCGCTTTCCAATGCTTCACGGATCTGTTTCCCGGAAAGAGAATCTACTCCTGTTTCTGCCTGCAAACCATAATCTGCCGCCGCAGCCGCACACATTTTTCCACCGTAAGACCCCTGCTCCCGGTTTCGATATGCGTCATCATCATACCGTGCCGCCACCTCCGCCGGTGTGATCCGCTGATTTTTGAAATAAGAAAGCACCATGGCAATGGCCGTCGGACAACAGGCATCACCAGACAAGGTTCCATTTCCGAACGGCTGACTGCCCCACTCCACTGCTCCCTGCTTATAAAACGGAACCGGAGATGAAAGCAGGCTCTCTTCCTGTCTGGTTTTCAGTGTCTGGTAGAATGTCTCCTCATCCATCGCCAGAAGTTCCTCACATTCCACCTGCTTTTCTTCTGTCCAGCCTGCCCAGTCCACAGGAATCGGCAGCGCACAGGCATCTGTCTGATACAGTTCCTCTCTGGAGCGCACCGATTCATTAATAGTAATCTTGTCATGCCCGAACAGAGACGCCGCACCGTTATAGGAAATCACTTCCACAGCATTGCCATCCATTCCAAGCTGTCCTGCCACAGAAGCAGCATAAATCAGAAAGCCGGCAGCTGCCCCCTTTTGCCCATCAGAACCGGTGACCTGATAAGTAAAGGTTTCATTCCACAGATTATCTGCATACCACTGGCAGACAATTCGATTATAAAATGTATAACCGCGGAACACCGCTGTCATGGCAAGTACCTGACGCACCAGTGCACGTTCTCCTTCTGAGGATACGAAATTCTGCTGTTCTCTCGGAATCCCGGCCTGTTCCAGCTTTTCCGCCATAGATTCCCTGAAAGCTGTTTGCTTATCCTTAATATACTGTTCCAGTGCTTCCAGATCAGTCGTATTTTGAACACCGAGAAGACTGCCGGTTCCTGCCAACGGATCGATTTCCTTCGGCCCCACCAGCACAGTGGCATACGGTGACAGAGAAATCCCCTCTTTGTCGGCTTCCGCGGCTGAATCTGTCTGCTCTGTCTGAGGAATCTTCTGCTCTGCCGAATATACTATTTCATCCCCCGGCTTTGATATTGAATTCCGGCTCTGGATTTTCTTACCAGTCTCCAGAATTTCCAGGCTCCTCATTTCTGCTCCGGCGGCCTCTGTATTCCCAAACGGAACGGAACTGCAT
>CAKRJM010000130.1 GCA_934351765.1 uncultured Lachnospiraceae bacterium
GTGCGGAGATCTGTGAGGATGTCTGGGTGCCTAATCCTCCCAGCAACCGTCATGCCCTGGCGGGGGCAACACTGATCGTCAATGCTTCGGCCAGTGATGAAAACACCGGAAAGGATTTGTATCGGAGAAGTCTGGTGGAAAATCAGTCGGCCAGACTGGTCTGCGGTTATATATATGCGGACGCCGGAGAGGGGGAATCTACCACAGATCTGGTGTTTGCCGGTCATAACCTGATCTGCGAGAACGGGACGCTTTTAAGGGAATCAGAGCGGTTTACCACGGGACTCATTACCGCCGATCTGGATCTGGAGCGGCTGCGCAATGAGCGGAGAAGAATGACAACTTTTGGGCCTTTGGATTCTGAAGGCTATCAGAGGGTGGCCTTTACCGTGAGAAAAGCACCGCTTTCTCTGGAACGGTTTGTAGATCCCGCCCCCTTTGTACCGGGAAACAAGGCAGACCGGGACCGTCGGTGTGAGGAGATTTTACTGATCCAGGCCATGGGATTAAAGAAACGGCTTGCCCATACAGGCTGCAAAAATGCGGTGGTCGGAATTTCCGGCGGGCTGGATTCTACCCTGGCGTTATTGGTAACAGCAAGAGCGTTCGACCTTCTTTCGCTGGAGAGAACCTGCATTACGGCTGTGACTATGCCTTGCTTTGGAACCACAGACCGAACGTATACGAATGCCTGCGAGCTGACCAGGATCCTGGGAGCAAATCTGAAGGAGGTCGATATCCGTGCGGCGGTGAACCAGCATTTTGCGGACATCGGTCATGATCCGGCAGATCATTCGGTGACCTATGAAAACAGCCAGGCGAGAGAACGCACCCAGGTTCTTATGGACATTGCCAATAAGGGCGGCGGCATGGTCATCGGAACAGGTGATATGTCGGAGCTGGCACTGGGCTGGGCAACCTACAACGGCGATCATATGTCCATGTACGGAGTCAATGCTTCCGTACCGAAGACGCTGGTGCGCCATCTGGTCCGCTATTATGCGGAAACCTGCGGAAATGAGCGGCTGGCGGCGATCCTGTATGACATTCTCGATACGCCGGTGAGTCCGGAGCTTCTTCCGCCGGAGGAGGGAAAGATCTCTCAGAAAACAGAGGATATTGTGGGGCCTTATGAGCTTCATGATTTCTTCTTATACTATATTCTTCGCTTTGGTTATCACCCGGCGAAGATCTATCGTCTGGCGAAAAAGGCGTTTGACGGCGTTTACGGGAACGAGACGATTTTAAAGTGGCTGAAAACATTTTACCGCCGGTATTTTTCGCAGCAGTTCAAGCGCTCCTGTCTTCCGGATGGACCGAAGGTGGGAAGCGTTGCGGTATCACCCAGGGGCGATCTGCGTATGCCCAGCGATGCCTGTGCCGGACTGTGGCTTTCTGAGGTGGAGGCGCTGGAGGCGGAATAACCGCAGCAGGCGGGGAGCCTGATCTGGCAGCAGCTCACGGAAGCCGGAGTGTGAAGACCGGAAGCATTCTGAGTAAAAGGAGGAAGTATCGTGGCGCAGACTGGCGGCTGTGAATACTGTGTCAATTATACCTACGATGAGGAGTACGGATATTATATCTGCGATGCCGATCTGGATGAGGATGAGATGGAGCGGTTCCTGCGCAGCAGTTTGACAGACTGTCCGTATTTTCAGCTTTATGATGAGTACAAGATAGTAAGAAAACAAATGTAAAAATCAACCAACAGGAGGAAAAACAATGGGAAGCATTCTTGAAACAGAAAACGTACACATTATGGATCATCCGCTGATCCAGCATAAGATCAGTATGTTAAGAGATAAGAATACCGGAACGAATGAATTCCGGAAGCTGGTGGAGGAAATCGGTGTTCTCATGGGCTATGAGGCGTTTCGTGATCTGCCGATGGAGGATGTTCCGGTGGAGACTCCTATTGAATCGTGTATGACCCCTATGATTGCCGGGAAGAAGCTGGCTGTTGTGCCGATCCTTCGTGCCGGTCTTGGTATGGTAGAAGGAATTCTGACGCTGGTTCCCTCCGCAAAGGTTGGACACGTTGGCCTGTATCGCGATCCGGAAACCCATGAACCCAAGGAATATTACTGCAAGCTGCCGGAATCCATCGATCAGAGACTGGCACTGGTGGTTGATCCCATGCTGGCAACCGGCGGTTCCGCAGAGGCAGCCATCGATTTCATCAAGGCAAGAGGCGGAAAGCAGATCAAATTTCTCTGCATCATCGCTGCACCGGAGGGTCTGGAGCGTCTTCATAAGGCACACCCCGATGTGGAGATCTACTGCGGACACCTGGATCGGGAACTGAACGAAAATGCGTACATCTGCCCCGGACTGGGCGATGCCGGTGACCGGATCTTCGGTACAAAATAACAGCCGGGAAAAGGAGCGAAAACAATGTTCGGAGAGTGTCATGGACATATCTTCATGAACGGAAGAAATTATAAAGAGGCTGCAGACCTTCATCGGAGCGGTGTAAGCCGGAAGGATGTGGAAGAGACGCTGGCGGCATACCGGGCGGCGGGGATCACCTTTTTCCGTGAGGGCGGTGATCCCTTTGGGGTCTGTGCCTATGCGGCGGAGATCGCCGGGGATTACGGTATCGATTACCGGTCCCCGGCCTTTGCCATTCATAAAAAGGGGCATTACGGCGGAATTGTCGGTCTGGAATATGAGACGCTTCCGGAGTTTGCGGCGCTGGTAAAAAGAGCTGCGGCACAGGGCGCTGATTTTATCAAGATCATGTTCTCCGGGATTCTGGATTTTAATGTTTACGGAAAAATTACCGGAACCGGACTTTCTGAAGAAGAAACGAAGGAGCTGGTCCATATCTGTCATGAGGAGGGCTTTTCGGTCATGGTTCACGTCAACGGCAGGGAGAATGTTCATCATGCCATTGAGAGTGGCGTGGACAGCGTGGAGCACGGCGCTTATATTACCGACGAGGAGCTTTCCATGATGGCGGAGACGGGAACGGTCTGGACGCCTACCATTTCTCCTGTGGCAAACCTGCGTGGACTGGGCCGTTTTGACGAGGAGTCTCTCGAACGGATCACTGCCATGCAGATGGAACATATTCGAAAAGCCTTTGCCCTTGGCGTTTCTGTGGCTCTGGGCAGCGATGCCGGAGCCGTCACCGTCCCCCATGTAAAGGGGCTTATGGACGAGTATCAGTATCTGCTGGCGGCAGCAGACGGACGAAAGGAATGGCTGGAGCAGGAAATACGGGCGACGGAAGCGCTGGTGAAGGAAAGGTTTCGGAGAAAGTGAGGCAGAATTATGGATAATCAGGAACAGTTTAAGGAGGCCCTCGGAATGCTTCTGGCGGCGGCGAAGGAGCATGGCGGCGTGGTGCCGGAGGAGCTGCTTTCCCGGACCTTTTCGGAGTGGCAGTTCACCGAGGAACAGAAAAATCTGATCTACAGCTATCTGGAACTGAATCAGATCCGGGTCGAGGGGCATGAAGCGGATGCAGAGAGCCTTTCTTATCTGAAGGGCGCAGACGCGCAGGAGAAAAAGTCGGAGAAGAAACCGGCGGGAAAGAAGCTGACCGGCGAGGATTCCAAGTGCTATAAGATGTATCTGGAGGAACTGGCGGAGGTGGAAGCTCTGGAGGAAGCCGAGTCGGAGCATCTCCTGGAGCTGGCGCTGGCGGGCGATAAGGCGGCCAGAAACCGGCTGACGGAGGGACATCTGGGCCGCGTGGTGGAGCTGGCAAGGGAATACGCCGGACAGGGCGTGCTCATGGCGGATCTGATCCAGGAGGGCAACATGGCGCTTCTCATGGCCATGGAAACCTTTACAGGCGGCGAGTTCGGGCTTCATCTCACAAAAGAAATCTGCAGCGCCCTGGACGCGGCCGTGGCTGAGCAGAACGGACAGGAAAACACCGGAAACTACCTGGCTTCCCAGGCCAATGCCATGATGAAGGCAACCGAGGAGCTGGTGGAAGAGCTGGGACGCGAAGCGACGCTTTCCGAAGTGGCAGAGCGCATGAAGCTGAGCGAAGAAATGACAAGAGACATTATGAAAATATCCATGGACGCCCTTTCGGTTGTGGAAGCAAACGGAGGCGGAGAGACCTTTGGAGAAGAAGGAGGAGCCAGGTAGGCTCCTCTGAAAAATCAAGTTATAAATGAGAATATCCGCCATGTTGTAATATTTGTTCTTTAATAGCTTTTGCGTTCGGATATCCACTTTCGGAAAGCTGGACAGAGATTTCGTCCAATGCATTTTCAAAGCCATCGACCAGCGTATCGAAGCGCTTTAAAGCAAGTTTTTTACTCAAACCGGCTTCGGAAGCAGCTTCGGCAAAATGGGTTCTTGTAATATGATCAATTGTTTTTTCACCGCCGATACTTATGGCCATTTCTCTGCTGTTTCCAGGATAAATAACGGTGCTGATGATATCATACGCTGGTGCAAGCCGGATATGTCTTAAATTTTCGGAATAGAGCAGAGAAAGATTTTTGATATGATTATCGGTGTTGCCAATTAAGTAATCATATATCAGAATATCCCATAGTTTTAACTGATCGGTTATTGGATCTGCGGCATAATTTCGTAATATATGAAAAATCCGTGGAAGATAATGATGATTACCGTTTTCATATTTTTCGTAGGCGGGGATTCCCAGCGCCTGCGCAAAATCCTCCTGATGGAGACGAAACGGGCGGATTAAATCACGGATATAGGTTGGATCTTTTGGCAGGATGCGGTCATATCGTTTTGTGGCAAATAAAATTTCATCATCGTTTGCATTGCCTGTATTGATGATAAAACTCTCCGGAATGGAGATCCCCAGTTTTGATGCTGTGAAAAGGGAAAGCTGTTCATTTGTCACAATACCGGAGAGACGCACATGACTTTGCTTAACAATATGAGTACTTGGTGCATTTCCTTTCGGCTTAAACCATATGTTTCGATCATAATCATAATACAATCCCACTTTTCCGGATGCGCCTGTCAAAGAAAGATGGGCGGTTGTTACCAGTTCAGTTGATTTACTGACACCTTCTTTTGCCAGTGCTTTTACATCATCAATTGAAAGCGGTTCATAATCCCCAGTATCATACCGGGTGGCCGAAATGCGGAGTGCTCCCAGGCATTCAGAGCCTAACACGGACAGAATGGTTAGATAGTCTTCTTCCGATACGTGAATCCAATTGGCTACGGATTTTCGGGCAAATCCTTCCGGGAGCAATCCTTCAAAAAAATTTTTGGTTGTTTCCGCAGAAAAAGGAAGTTCGGAAATCGGCAGACTGATAGAAATTGGCGGATAACCGCCTGCAAGATATTCTGGTGCATAGGAAAATTGAGCATCTTGGGGGGATTTGCCGATGATTGAGCCAACGTATGTCTGTACTCCGGCGATTTCTATCCAGACATGTAAGTTTTTCATTTAATCTCACCTCGATTATTGATCTCTAAATCTAATCCCAATAGCTGGAGCAGAAATAATGATTTTCCAAGTTCTGCGGTTTCTTTTCCGTTTTCAAGATTTGATATGAAACTGGTGCTGAACCCGGTGTATTCAGATAATTGAGCCTGTGTATAGCCCAGCTTTTTTCGTTTACTGCGGATCGCAGCTCCAAATTCAAATGTAGATGTTATTTTCATCGAAAAATACCTCATAAATTCAGTCGAACGACAATCATGTGATGTTATGTTAAAAATATAGCCGAGCGGACATATTTTTATGACATGATTATAATATAGCCGAACGACTATGTCAATTTGAACGGACAGAAAATAACAAAACAGAAGAATGGATTTGGAAATATTTGCATTGATTGGACGAAAGAGCGTTTTCCACTTATATAAGGAATAACAGATTGTAAAGAATAACCGGATATGATACGATGAAGAAAACGAACGATTCGCAGTACAATTCGACAACTTAGGCAATTCACAGAATGATTCCCCGACAAAGCACAAACAGAAAATTATAGAAAGCAGGGCGATCTGGATAGAGATAAATGGAGAGAACACGCAGTTTTTTCGGGGAAGAGGTTCTGGAAGCAAAACAGAAAAGCATAGGA
>CAKRJM010000131.1 GCA_934351765.1 uncultured Lachnospiraceae bacterium
CACCAAGTGCACACATCGTCTGAACCAGAAATCCTTTATCCAGGATTGCAACACGTTCAATCTTATCAGGAAGTTCTACTTCTTCCCCCCTCATATCTACGATCGTCCGTTTCTCTCTCTGTTCTTTTGTTTCCCGTTCTTCCGTGGCAGCTGCTTCTGTAGTCGTCTGTTTTTCTGCTGCTGTCTGCTCCGTTTCCGTCGCCGCCTTTTTTCCACCGCAGGCACTTAACGAAAATGCCATTACTGCGGCTAAAACCATTCCCATAATTTTTTTCATTGTACTTGAATTCCTTTCTCCTTTGTTAGTCCGAATAGCTTACCACAACTGTCTTTCTTCCACAAACTCCCCCGGGGGTTATATTCTTCAAAGTTTTCTGTTACGCCTGTTTTTTCTTTCCATTTTATTTTTCTGCCATTTTATAACCCCCCGGGGAGCTTGCCGGACGTTTTTTCTTTTGCTATGATACAGACATGACCGCGGAACACATACCGCAGCAGGACAATGGGATCCCCCGGAAACAGCTGGTTCCTGTTTCTCTGCCGGATCTTTAGAAAGGGGCGATGGTACATGACAGAAGGAACCTCACACGGTCATCATGGCCACGTTCATGATCCGGCTGAAAAACGGCGTCAGATCAACCGGCTGGCCCGGATCATCGGTCATCTGGAATATGTCAAACGGATGTTAAATAACGATGAAGACTGCTCCGCAGTTCTCATGCAGATTGCTGCTTCCCGGTCTGCGCTGAACGGTCTCGGAAAAGAGATCATCAATGATCATATTTCTCACTGCATTGCCCATGCTCTGGAGGACGGCGATACCAGTGCAATTGAAGAATTCCAGAAAGCGATCCAGAAATATATTTAAGGAGGATTCCCGATGCCGTCAGAACCGTTTAATCCGTGGAAAAATTTTGATGAATTTGATCCGAAACAGTTTTCCGGCCAAAGCAGTGAATTAATGCAGTGGCCCATCAAGCTCTGGAAAGCACCAGTGGTGTCTCCGTATTATCATGGAGCTCATCTTCTGATCGCAGCCGACTGTACGGCCTTTGCCTGTCCGGACTTTCATAAGCATTACAGTCGCGGAAAGCTTACGTTGATCTGCTGTCCGGAGGCGGACTTCGATATTATGACTAACTTGAGCCGCATTCTGGAGCATAACGATATTAAAAGTATTACCATTGTCAAAACCGAAAAAAGCTGCTGCAAGGATCTTCTGGAATATGTCCGGCAGGCAGTGACCTCCAGCCGTCTTCCGGTTCCGGTTCAGGTTTCAACTGTTTTCATTGATGCCGAAGACGTTACCGAAAACTTTTAGGTTTTCCGGTGTTTCATACGCTGCTTCTTTATCTATTTACTTGTTATATACCTCCGATAAAACGGAAATCACAGTGTTTTTGGGGAAAGGCACTGCGGTTTCCGTTTTGCCTTTCTTCCGTCTTTTGATACTTGTGATCATGTTTCCTTTATTTTTCTATCCCGTTTATCGTACCTTTTCTGCCGATCAGCAGCAGCTCATGAGCCAGAAGGGGCATCGCGGAGAGCGTCAATAGCATTCCCCACTCCCTTCCTTCCAGATGCACAGTTCCGAACAGTCCGATAAATACCGGGATCTCGGTCACCAGAAGCTGCATCAGGATTCCCAGTCCGAAGGAAAGGAGCATCAGCCGGTTTGCCAGATGGTTCATGCAAAAGACCGAGGTTTCGGTATCGCGCATGCCGACTGCATGAAACAGCTGGGACATGCCGAGTACCGTAAAGGCATAGGTCTGGCTTTTTGTCAGAAGCTGTGGATCGGAAAGAGCCACCCGGATCCGTTCCGTGGAAAGCGGCTGTCCCGCCGCGAGAAGCTGCCCGATGGGGATCTGCAAAAACGCCGTCAGACTGATCAGCGCAATGAGGATTCCGTAAAAAATCGTGCAGGAGCCCCCGCCTCCTGCAAACAGACTTTCCGATTCCGGCCTGGGCGGCCGCTCCATATAGCGCTGCTTCCGGTTCACATCAACTCCGAGA
Organism: uncultured Lachnospiraceae bacterium; assembly: GCA_934351765.1. Lineage (GTDB taxonomy): Bacteria > Bacillota > Clostridia > Lachnospirales > Lachnospiraceae > Lientehia. The sequence continues at coordinate 2,017 of CAKRJM010000131.1, forward strand.
GCCAGGGCCGGGAGGGAATCCGTGATCAGATTGATCCACAGGATATGACTTGGCTTCAGTGGGGACGGAAGGATCAGAAGAAAGGCGGCCATCATGGTCAGGATCTCCCCAAAATTGGAGGACAGAAGAAAAATAACCGATTTTCGGATATTTTCATAAATTCCCCTGCCCAGGGCAATGGCTTTCTCAATGGTCGAGAAGTTGTCATCTGTCAGAACCAGGTCTGCCGCATTTCTTGCTACATCCGTTCCGCCGCGCCCCATGGCGACACCCACATCGGCTGCCTGCAGCGAGGGGGCATCATTCACGCCGTCACCGGTCATGGCCACCGTTTCGCCGCTTTGCTTCAGTGCCTTTACGATCCGGACCTTATGCTCCGGCGACACATGAGCAAAAACCCGGATCCCCGGAAGCGCCCGCAGAAAAGCTTCCTCATCCATGAGCGACAACGCTTCACCCGAAAGACACTCCCGCCGCTCTCCGGCGATTCCCAGTTTCTTTGCGAGGGCAAAGGCCGTATCCTCTCTGTCACCGGTGATCATCACAGTCCGCACGCCGGCATTCCGAAAGGTTTCCACGGCCGGAGCCGCCTCCGGGCGGAGCGGATCCTCCATACCGGCAAAGCCTAAAAAGGTCAGTTCCCGTTCCACAAAAACAGTCCCGTTATTCGTACTGTTTTCCATTTTCTTTAAGTCGCTGTTTTCTTTCATGGCCAGTGCCAGAACACGCAGTCCATCCCCGGTAAATGCCTGCAGTTCCTTTTTTAACCGGATCCGTTCTGCTTCCCGAAGCGGCAGCCTCCGTCCGTCCCGCAGGATTCCGGTACAGCAGGCCAGCACCTCGTCCGGCGATCCTTTGGTATAACCGATAAACATTTCGCCCCGCCTGTGAATGGTCGTCATGCACTTTCTTCCGGAATCAAAGGCGATTTCCCCGCATCTTGGATACCGCCGCTCCAGTTCATGACGGTACAGTCCGAAACCGGCCGCCAGATCAAGAAGCGCCAGCTCCGTCGGATCTCCGATCCTGGACGCTTTCGTTAATTCCCCGTCATTGCATAAGGCAATACACTGCAGGAATTCCCGGTTTTCTCCTCTGGAAAGCTGCTCAGGCTCCATGCACCTTCCGTCCGTAAAGCAGCGCACCACCGTCATTTTATTCTCTGTCAAAGTTCCCGTCTTATCTGAACAGACCACACTCACACACCCCAGCGTCTCCACACTGGGAAGCCGACGCACAATAGCTCCGGCCTTTGCCATGCGTGACACGCTGAGTGCCAGCACCATGGTTACCACTGCCGGAAGTCCCTCCGGAACTACCGCCACAGCTAACGATATGGCAGTCAGAAACATTTCCGGAAGATTCCGTCTCTGGATCACTGCCAGAAGAAACAACAGTGCACAAAGTCCCAGAGATGCCAGACTCAGATACGTTCCAAGCTCTGCCAGCCGCTTCTGAAGCGGCGTCTGCGGTGCCGATCCCGTCCGAAGCATTCCGGCGATCCGGCCGATCCGCGTATTCATGCCGATGGCTGTCACCACACCAAGACCACGTCCGGCCGTCACCGTTGTGGACATATAGGCCCGGTTTTCACGCTTCCGATCCTTTTCCACCGGAACAGATTCTCCCGTAAGGGCAGATTCCTCAATTTTTAATCCCACTGCCTCCAAAAGCTTCAGGTCCGCCGGAACCCTGCATCCGGCCTCCAGAACTACCACATCGCCCGGGATCAGCTCTGCCGCATCCATTTCCCGGATTTCTTCCCCGACCTTCACCAGCGCACGTGGACTGGCCATCTGCTTCAATGCTTCCAGGGCACGGGCCGCTTTCCCTTCCTGGATCACACCGACCACCGCATTGACTCCGATCACCGCCGCAATGATTGCCGTGTCGCCATACTCCCCCAGAAAAAACGAAACCGCCGCCGCACCCATCAGGACATACAGAAGCGGATCACAGACCTGCCGAAACAGCCGCAAAACAAGCGGCTTTCGTTTCTCCTCCCGCAGTACATTCTCCCCTCTCTGTTCCACAGCCGTATCCTCCTCCCTGCCAGCCCATCGCCGCCCCTAAAGAATATGAGGACAGGAGAAGATTTATGTGTTATACTACAAGCAGTGCCATACGAAGCATATGTTTCATGGCATGTTTGCATAAGCCATTGAACATATGCTTCGTATGATAGGGCGACAGCCCTCAGCGAAAAAATCAGAATGATTTTTGAGCTGGCGCACTGCATTATTCAAAACAATAGATTTCCAGAAGGGAGTTGTTTTTATGCCGAGCATTCTCAGCAACCTTTCCTATCAATATAAACTTCGTACCAACGCGAAGGATGATTTAAAGACTCAGCTTTCCCGCTCCAATCACGGCGATCCCCGCTACATGACACCGCCGGAAGCTTTCCGTAAAAGATATACGGTCGAAGCAGATTCCTGTCTGGAACGCCCCGTCTACTATCTTGATTTTTCCAGGGCTGCCGATGCGCCCTGCGTTCTTTATTTTCATGGCGGAGCTTTTTTGACCGGCCTCATTAAAAAGCACTGGAAGCTCTGCGATTCCATCTTAAAGGGCACCGCCTGCCCGGTGGTTGTCCCCGATTATCCCCTGATCCCGGAGCATACCTGCCTCCAGACCCTGCGGTTCTGCATGACCCTGTATGAAGATCTGATCCGCCGCTGTCCCCGTGGTGTGATCCTCATGGGCGATTCTGCCGGTGCCAACCTGGCTCTGGCTGTTGCCCAGAACGCAAAGAAGGCGGGGCTTCCCGCTCCGAAAAAATTGTTATTTCTCTCGCCCTTCCTCGATGCCACCGGGGATAATCCGGTAAAAAATGTCCTTTCCCGCCGGGATCCCATTCTGGAACCGGACGGAGGACGGGAAGCAGCGCTTCTCTATGCAGGCAGCCTGCCGCTTTCTGATCCGCGGGTCAGCCCCCTGTTCGGATCCATGCGCGGTCTGCCGCCTGTTTCCATCTGGACCGGCGACAATGACATGCTCTACGCCGACGCACTCCAGCTTCGCCAGAAGCTCCATAACGCCCACGTGCCCTACCATCTCTACACCTACCCCGGTATGGTCCATGACTGGATGCTGGAAGCTCTTCCTGAGGCTAAAAAGGCTGTAAAACAGATCCTGTCCGAAATCCGGCTGGTTTATGAGATCTGACATAAAAAACTTGTCCTTATACATAAAACAGGTTGCCCCCTCCGCTTGAACATTCATCAAACAGAGGGGGCTGTAATTATAAATGCTTTTACTGTTTTCTTCTTAATTCCGAATATGAATCAAGAACTCTCAGAATATTACTTGTATGATTCCGATACACTTCTGCCGATAATTGGCGGCTCCTGATTTCTCTAATCTGCTCTCGTTCCTTGAACGCTGCCGCCATTTTCTTTTTCTGGCTGTCCTCAATACTCCTGCCTATGTATACCTGCTCCACATCTTTACAAAACCATACAAACGCAGCTTCCCGTTCCCGACAATATTTTTCGGCATTTTTCAGAAATTCCGAATCCTTTTGACTGGTATCATAATTATCACAGTCAAAACAGTATAACAGATTGGAATGATTTGCCTTTCCGCCCGCCCGATACTGTGAAATCAGACCCGCGATCTCCCGTTCTTTCTTTTTATAATTTCCCCTTCCAGCCATATAGACCGGACTCAGCTTTACATTTGACGAATCATACTGATAAAAATGATCCATTGTATCTTTAATATAGATCCAGTCAGACTTGCATTTCCGATCTGCCTCAACAACAAAAATAAACTGTGTTCCCATCAGTCCTCCTCTCTGCCTGCTCCAAGCACGCCGATAAAGTCAATGGAATCCACATTGAACGGAGAGCCTTCAATCATTCCGTTCCGGTACAGTTTCGCCGGAGAATAATTGCCATTGGTTGTCCACGGATAAATCTGATGATTTTCCGACAGGGAAAACAGCAAAAACTACGGAGGTATGCCTCTTTTTTATGATGCGTCGGAAAAGAAAGTATATA
>CAKRJM010000132.1 GCA_934351765.1 uncultured Lachnospiraceae bacterium
GGAATATACTGTTCAGTTATCAAGGTTCTCTTTGTTGTTGTCTTTTGGTTCTCAGCGACAACTTCTTTATTCTATCACATCGCCGATCGTTTGTCAACAACTTTTTTATTTTATTTTTCCAGGCTTTTCGATCATCTCTGTCGAACCCGCCGTGGAGCTTTAATATATCATATAAAAAAGCCCTTTGTCAAGGACTTTTTTAAACTTTGCAATTTTATTTTTCTTTTTATGTTATACGCGGTCTTTCCCGCTAGATTGTCCTGCTGATCACGCCCATCAGCAGCTTTACCAGCAAATTTTTATGATACAGCGCACTCATCACCGCATTCCGGTCAATCTGCTCCAGTACCCTGGTTCCAAAACCGGTTCCGGAAAAGGGCACCAGCAAAAGCAGCAATATTTCAATAATCAAAAATCCCTTTATGATGCCAAGAAGCGCCCCGGCAAAATGATTGATCCCGTGGATCACCGGAAGCCGGTCTACAAAATCAAATACGATCATCAACACATGCAGTGCAAAAAAGACCAGCAGAAACGTCAGTACATAGCCAATAATATTCAGGCACATATTGCTGACAAAACCGCTGACATAATCCGTAAATCCATCAACCCCAAGCCTCTGGTAGATCGCAGCATTATTATTTTCCTCCAACGACTCCTGAAGGCTCTGCGGAACCGGAAGCTTTTCTATGATCCGGCTCTGATCTGCTTTCGACAGATGATCATCCACCTGCGTCTTGAACTCATCGAATCCTACACCTGCCGGAAGCTCTGTCCCTGCCGGAATTGTTGTTCCCGCCGGAAGATATGTTCCATCCGGCAGGCGGATATCCTGCGGCAGTGTTACATCCTGAGACAGTATGATCGTGTTATCCTCGTTTATTTCCAGATCCATTTCCCCGGCAAGAACCGTATCTGCTTTTTCCCGGATCCAATTGTCCAAACCGGTATGATCTCTTAAAAAACCAGTGACCAGAGGATTGACCGCACTCACAATCACACCCGCCAGCAAAAATGCCGCCAGTGACAAGCATCCTTTCAAAAGCCCTCTGGCCCCTCCCATGATAATGCTCATCAGAAGAATCAGAAGGGCTACAATAAAAATCAAATTAAATTCCATGCTCTTCCTTTACCTGTTCTGCAATACTCTTGTTTCTATTATGTAGGCAACACCATCTTCATCATTTGTCTTTGTCACCAGATCCGCCGCCTGTTTCACAATTTCCGAAGCATTCCCCATAGCGACGCCAGCTCCAGCCGCCTTCAACATGGAAATATCGTTTTCTCCATCACCAAACGCCATGGTCTGCATCCGCATAAGTCCCAGTTCCTTCGCCAGCGACAGAAGCCCGTTCCCCTTTGTTGCCTCTCTATGGTTCAGTTCCAGATTATTTCCAAGTGACGAGGTGATTGCCAGATAGCCAAACTGTTCCAGCTCCTCCCGCAGTTTCTGACGCTCCGCCTGCATGGTTATCGGAAAGAAAACATTGAATTTTTCAATACAGTGCTTTCCGTCTGTCACCAGCTCCGCCAAATTCTCCGTTGGTGTTCTGGTCGAACGAATCAGCCGTTGTCTCGGCTCATCCGGCATAAACTCATTGATCCGCTCATAAAAATCCGGAGACAGTCTGGAAACGCCATCCACACTGGCATCAAACATAGCGCCTCGGTTCTGAATAAAATTCCACAGTTCCCTGGCCTGTTCCGGGGAGAACGCCTTTCGTGACACAATCCGTTCTTCGTCCATGTCCCATACAGCCGCCCCATTGACTGTGATCGCATAGCGGACAAAGGGCAAGCCCCGCACTTCCGGTGCGAGGCCTGTTACACTTCTCCCTGTGGCAGGTACAATATGGATTCCCTGCTCGGCCGCGCGGGCAAGCACTTTCTTTGTATGCTCAGTAAGCCGTTTATCTGTCGTCAAAAGTGTTCCGTCCAGGTCAAGCGCAATCAGTCTAATATCCATAATTACCCTCTTATGATGTTTTATCGATCTTAAATATTCTTAAAAAACTGTTCCTTCAGAATCAAATAGCCGTTCTTATCATACTTAGAGCCAAACAACCCCTTAATGCCCCGGTGTTCCGCCCGGTCAATCACATCATCAATGAGATTTTTCGCCTCTTCCTCCGACAGCTTCACTCCATCGCCGCGCAGACGCTCTGCCGCCGCATAAAGTGCCAGTCCCGCTGTCTCATCGATGACGCATTCCTCCTGCTTTGCATATTCCTTTGCGCTCTCCACGAAATCGTCCAGAGACATCTGGCTGTCATCCTCCAGATAAACACAGAGCATATCTAACTCCGGATGATCACCAAGCAGCATATCCATACGCTCTGCCTCATCCACCAGGAGCACCACCCTCGTTTCACTAGGATTCTTAATTTCAGAAACAAGCCCGCTTACGCTGCGTCCGTCCATATCCGCCGCACGGTCAATAATCAGATCGCGGCCGCCAAGCTTTGCAAATACAGCCCCCAGGCTTCGTCCGTTCAGCTTTCCTCCGGAAATTTTTGCCGCCTGCCCGGCTCTTGTTCCAAGAACCTCATGGGTCTTTTTCAGCTTTTCCAGCGCATTTTTCATTCGCTCCGGTCCATCCGGTTCATCAACCACCACGCAGGTCAGCTGGTTCACGTTAAGATTAACCGTTTCCTCAAATTCCATATTTGAAGTTTCTTCATAAACCGGTTCTTCCGCTTTCTTTTCCCGCTCTTCCCGGACCATCTGTTTTGCTACTGATTTCGGAATCGGCATTTTTACCACCGAAGATTTTTTCGGCATTTCTTCCTGCACCGGTTTCTCCTGTGCTTCAGGCGCAGTCTCCTCCGAATCAGGTTCCGTCTCCGCATCTAATGTTTCTTCCGGTTCTTCTCCCGATGTATCCGGTTCAGGTTCGGAATCCGCCTCTTCCTCCATAGCATCTGCTTCGGATTCAGAAGCCTGCGATTCTTCTGTGGCATCTGCTTCCGATTCAGAAGCCTGCGATTTTTCTGTGGCATCTGCTTCAGGTTCGGAAACCGCCTCTTCTTCCGCGGCATCTGCTTCAGGTTCAGAAACCGGCTCTTTTTTCCGTTCGTCCTCGTCCTTTTCTGTCGCCGCAACCGATGCCGCCAGCGCTGCAGATACTTCGTTCATAAAGTCTGCCGTCTGTCCCAGTTTTTCTTCTGCACTGGGCTCCGCTTCTTTTTCTTCCTTTACAATCTCCCTGGTCTGATCCATGAGATCCGGTTCTTCTGTCTCAGACGCCCCGGCCTCAACAGCCTCGCGAACCGCCTGTGCAAGATCATTTTCCATATCATGGAACTGTGCTTCCGGAATCATGGCTTCTTCGTTTTCTTCCTCTTCCGCCATTTCTTCCATTAAGATTTCTTCGGTAGGTTCTGCCGCTGCAGCCGCTTCCGCCGCGCCTTCTGCTTTCAGAGTCGGATCTTCCGCAGACCCCCGTGCTTCCAGCGTTTCCTGGGAATATTTCTCTGCAAATTCCCGTTCAACCACTTTAATCCGCTCCTCAAACTTCTTCTTATTGACCAGCTTCTCCTGCTGTACCGGAGTAAGCGGCTCATACTGCATTTTCAAATTCAGCGCCTTATCCACATAAGGACCGACACTGAACCAGAGAATGATCTCATTGCAGAGCTGGACGCACTCCTTTACACGACCAGCTTTATGATACAGATAAGCCAGTTCGTATGCCCATTTTTCTTCAAATTCATTTTTCCGGTAAAGCTCCAAAATCGTAATCAGCTTTTCCAGAGGCTCCCCTCTGGCCGCCTCGATCTGATACGCCAGAATCAATTTGCTGATATCATTAGGGGCAATCTCCTGAAACTCCTCAAAAAAGTCCTCAGCCTCATCCAGATTTCCAGCCTTAACGCAAAGCTCGCAAAGCTTATAGAGCATACGCCGGCCAACCGGTACCCGATCATATGCCAAAAGCAGAACGTTCTTAGCTTCTGTATAATTTTTTACGCGCTCATAGATCTGGGAAACCAGGGTCAGCATTTTAATGTTCTTTACCTTGCTCCAGTCGATGGTGTCCGCAATTTTTGCGGCCGTGGCGTAATCTTTCTTCTCTGCATGTTTTTTAATTTTGTCTTCTTTAATACTTAATTCATATTTATCCACAGGATCACCTCAAACATTATAACAGTTCGCAGTTACGCATACTAAGTGTAACACACTACCTATTCCTTGTCAAAAACAAAAAGACCGGCCAACCCATCGGGGTTTATGCAGATCCAACCATTTACCCACTAAAAAAGGATACTGACCGAGTATCCTTTTTTATTTTAAATTTTTATTATTCACTTGTAATATTCTTTTCTCTTAATCGAAGGCTTTTCCTATGATGGTATTACGATCCTGCTCCGCCTGATTCATGGTTTCGGTACCTTGATTTGGTATTACCTGTTTACATGAACTCGGTTGAACCGGAAACTCTATCTTTTCTCAGAAATGTTATCATATCTGATCCGAACATTCTCTTCGATTCTGTGACCTGTATTTTCACGATTCGGATTCTTACAATTATTATATGCACATTTCGTTCTATTTATCTTTTCTATTATGAAGGCGGTTCCAGCAGGATCGTTTTTCCGATTTCCAAGAACCTAACAGAGTTTCCAGCTCCTTTACTTCGCTGTCCAGTGGAATCTCCTCCTTTCCCTTCCAATGGCGTTCCCTATTTCCGAATTGACGATCTTACACGAATCTTCGTATAATACATCTCTCTTGTTTGGAAGAAGCTTTTCGCCTTATCAGCCGGTTCTGTTCAGTAATGAGTGATCATTTATCAGGTCACTACTGCCGCCTTGCTTCAATAAACGCTTTTACCATGTTCCGACTATTTCATCGAAATCTGTTTTCCGAAACCCTTTCTCGTCAGATTTCTTAACTGCTTCTTTGTTAAGGAACTTTGTTTTTGTTGGTTTTATATTAGCATAACCTTCTTCTTTTGTCAATCATATTTTTAGATTTCTTTTGTTTAACTTTTATTTTAATTGACATAATCGTTATATTTGTTTGAATTATCAGTTCTTTTTGAACTATTGCAGAGGTTTTACCGATTTGATATAATAGGCAAAAACGACAGAAAGGTTCAATATTCATGAAACAAAAAGCATTCCGGGCGGCATTTCCACTTACGTTTCCGGTCTTTATAGGATACATTTTCCTGGGCATTGCTTTCGGGATTCTCTCCGGCAGTTCCGGCTTCCATGTGGGCTGGGCATTTCTTATGAGCCTGCTCATTTATGCCGGCTCCATGCAGTTTGTTACAGTTCCTCTGCTTCTGGCACCGTACCACTTTCTTTCTACCGTTCTGTTGACCTTAATGGTCAATGCAAGACATCTGTTCTACGGTCTGTCCATGCTGAACCGTTACAAGGACTGCGGGAAACTGAAACCGTACCTGATCTTTTCTTTGACCGATGAGACTTATTCTCTGGTCTGCTCCACCGAACCGCCGGAGGACGTCAGCCGGAAATGGTTCTTTTTCTTCATTTCTGCTCTGAATCATTTTTACTGGGTCCTCGGCAGTGTCATCGGTGCCCTGGTCGGAAATTTCCTGCCGATCAATACCACCGGTATTGATTTTTCCATGACCGCACTGTTTCTGGTGATCTTTGTGGAGCAGTGGGAATCCACCCAAAACCATATTCCGGCGCTTCTCGGCATCAGCCTGACCGTATTGTGCCGCCTCATCTTCGGATTAAACTGGTTCATCCCGCTGGCCATGCTGAGTCTTTTGCTTTCCCTGGGCCTCGGCTATAAAAAGGAGGTGGAAGCATGACCGCCCCTCTGCTTACGATCCTCACAACAGCTGGTGTCACGGTCCTGATCCGGTTTCTTCCGTTTCTGATTTTCCGGTCCGACCGGCCAACCCCGCCTTACATCAGTTACCTCGGCCGCGTTCTTCCTTATGCCATGATCGGCATGCTGGTGATTTACTGCTTTAAAAGCACTTCGTTTCTTACCTGGCCCTACGGGCTTCCGGAGCTG
>CAKRJM010000133.1 GCA_934351765.1 uncultured Lachnospiraceae bacterium
AGGTGAGAAAAGAAAGTAACCAGGGCGGAAAAAACGCCCTGGTCGCAAACAGGACATCGCACCTGTACCTCTGGACTGAAAAAGGAGCTCTGCTCCATGCAAAATCCCTGAACACGGACAAGGCATGGCAGGTATATGATTATCTGGTGGATTTCTATTTTCGGGCGAAGGAGAAAGAACCGGAGATCACAGAGAAAAAAGTAGAGAAGAGAGTGCAGAGGACGATTGATATATCTTCGGAAGTCGAAATCTTGAAAGCAATTCAGAAGATAAAAAGAGACTTGATTTGTATGGATGTTTTGCTGGAAGAATGTGAAACGAGGAAGACGGAAAGCGGATACAATGATACAAGATTTGAAGCCATGAGATTTGTTACATCAATTGTGAGAGACTGCAATAAACTGTTAGAGTTACACCCTAAAGTAATAAAAGAAGTAAGCTGGTAGCAATCAGAGAGAGCTTGGAAACAGGCTCTCTTTGTAATCGCTCAGCAATCCGGTGGCCGGAACACATATCGGATGGGTGTCCAAGGATTATGTAAGCCGGGGCTGATTTCGTGTTGCATAGCATTTTGAAAAACGCTGGGAAGCCTTGTAAAATCAAGCAATTTCATGTTGCATTTCGTGTTGCATAGCACCCTAAAATACGGTATTTTCCTATAAAATACAAGAATCTGCTATGAAATACAAAAACGAAAAACCCTTGATTTTACGGGCTTTTCCGGCAATCCGCATAAAATCAAGGGCTTAAAAATAGTGGAAGCAATGGGGCTCGAACCCATGACCTCTCGCGTGTGAGGCGAACGCTCATCCCAGCTGAGCTATGCTTCCGTGGTTTCTATTTTATCACTGTGGGGAAATTAGTCAAGCATAATTAAGAAAGAAACCGGATTTTTTTGATTTGCGGAACCTGTGACCGGAGAACCAAAAGTGTCCATAACAGAGGGAAGAAAGGACGGAGTCGGTGCGTTTATCCCTATGGAACGCTTCTGCATACCATAAGAAAAAAGGAATTTTCATGGATCTGGAATTTTTAAATGAATTTGCAGTGCCGATCGTGGTGGCAGTCTGTCTTTGTATCGGTTATATTTTGAAGCATCTGGTGCCTTCCAAAAAGGTGAACCGGTTTATTCCCCTGATCATGGGGGTTGTGGGAGTCGGATTAAACATCTGGCTGAACCGGACATTTACACCACAGGTTTTACTGGGAGGTCTCTTTTCCGGTTTGTCCAGTACCGGGGCTTATGAAGCGTTCCGAAATCTGATCTGTAAAAAGGAGGAGACGAAGCATGAGTAGGAAACGGATTCTTCTTGTGGCGGGACATACACCGGGTCATAATTACAGCAGGCTTACCGGGGTGAATGAAGGAGATCTGAATATTGAACTGGTGCGGCTTCTGAAAAAGCGGCTGATGGCATATGTGGAGGTGACGGTTTATCCGGAGGAACGGGATCTGTACCGGGATCATCTGGCGGGGGTCAGCCGGGTTCGTTTCCGGGATTATGATTATGTGTTTGAAGTGCATTTTAATGCAGGAGGCGGACAGGGCCGTGGAACCAGTGTTCAGCTTCATAAGGACTATAAAAAGGGAATCACCGTGGAACAGGGGATTGCGGACCGTCTGGGCACGGTGGGGTTCCGAAAACGGGGTACCAACGGAATTGTCCGGCGAGGAGATCTTTATAATATGAATCTGGCATTCCGCCAGGGTGTGGATTATGCGCTTCTGGAGACGTGTTTTTATGATAATAAAGAAGATCTTACGCTGTACCGGAGCCATAAAGCGGCAGTCGCGGATGCCATTGCGGACGGAATCTGTCAGGGATTTGGACTGAGCAGGGAAGGTACGGCAGAGTCGAAAGCACCGGGTGGACAGACCGGAAAAACACCGGCGGAAAGCGGCACCTCGTCCTATGCCTCCTGGGTCGGTCAGGTGTACCAGACGGATCCGCTGGGGCTCATTGTCCGAACCGGGCCGGGAAAAAGCTATGACCGGTTATCGGCTTATCCGAAGCTGTATGACGGAAATCTGGTCAGCGTGATCGGAAGGGAAAAGGATTATTACCGGATCAGGATCAGCAATCAAGAGGCGGGCACTCACTATGGCTGGGCAAGCACCGCTTATATCCGGAAAGCACCTTAATTTCCGGAGTAGGCTGTGATCTCAGCAATACAGGTATCGTCCCAGTCGGTTCCGATGTAGACGCTTTCGATGGTAAAGGTTACAAAGGAAGTGGTTACCGGAGCAGACAGCTCCACATAATATCCGGCCTGGTCAGCCGGAAAAATGGCGGTGGTCTGACTGCCGTCTTCGAAGGTCAGGATCAGAGAGCGGGGCCGGTTATTTCCGTAGAAATAAACGTTGTCCCGCCAGTTTCCCAGACGGAAAAGAAAATAGCGGATCGGAGAGGCCGATTCATAGTGGAGTGTCAGGGATTCACCCTTACCGGGGCCGTCCACACCCTCCTGCCAGGAGGTGGTCACGGAACCGTCCGCGGCGCAGATGGGAGAATTGTCATAACCGTCCTGATGAATTTCCGAGGTTGCTTCGGCATAGCTTACAGGAACCTGGAGCGTTCCAGGAAGTCCCTCCGGCATCTGAACGGAAACAATACAGGAAAGTGCGCCTTCATCGGCAGCTGCCCCGGCTGATTCTGCTTCGGATTCTTTCGGAGAAGCTGCTTCGGCAGTTTTGTCTACAGATACAGAGGAGCTGTTTTCAGATGCGGCGGAAGGAACGCCGCCGGCAATGGCAGCCTCAGTCGGTATTTCTGTCTCTGATCCGGTATGCAAAGAGTCTGAAGCCGGAACGGAGGACTCATTTTCACTGGAATATCCAAATCGGAGGGAGGCATCCGCAGCTTTGGCAGCTTTTCGGGAAGCCTCTTTGGAAAGAACCGCATCCCGGCCGGGATCAAGAATCAGAATAGCAATGATTCCGCAGAGAGCCAGGACAATGACCAGGGAAAGAATCACGATCAGACCGGTTTTCTTTTTCATGAAAATCACCTCGGTTATGATGACTGATCAAATGGAACGAATTGATCGATTCGTGAAATTAAGAATAGTTTACTATAGGAGCTCCAATCTGTCATGTGGTTTCTATGAAAAAAAAACGAAAGAGTTTCTTAAGCTGGAAATATAAAGCTACAGGGGGATGGAGAAGGAAATAATTTGACAGACCAGCCAAAAACAAGCATAATAGAACCAGCAAACCCACAAGATGAGCGAAAGGACGATGCGATATGGCAAACAGAGAGGGATTATGTCCGAAATGCCGGGGGGAACTCAGTATTCCGGAAAATCTGGAGCGCTTTTCCTGTATGTACTGCGGTGCGGTGCTGACAAAGGAGGAGCTGGTTCCGAAACTGAAGATGCGGGAGAAGAGTCCGTTGGACGATATGCTCCAGCAGTTTTACGAAACGGGAAATGAGAAGACTGAGGCGCTGATCGGGCAGATGCTGGATCTGGATGAATATAATCCGAAGGCCAATGAGATCTTTGTACGGCTTCATTTTAATGAGATCTTTTTTAATCATACAGATGCCATGAAATATTTTAAGCGCAGCGATTATGTGAAGTATTTTGAGGATTACCGGATTAAAAACCGTACCGTGCTGGAATATCTGGAGCGGTATGCGGCGGTCATGCCGGATCGCGGCGAGGCATTCTTAAAGGAGCTGTCCAAGGGACTGGTGAAAGCCATCGACGAGGCTGTGGCGGGAGATAAAACACTGCGGTCCCGGACAGCCAGGGGTCTCAAGGAAGATGAATATAAGATGATTCTGGCGATCTTTGTGATTCCCATGGTGCAGGAGCAGAAGCTTTCCGTTGGTGAACCGCTGGCGGACTGCCTGGTGGAGGCATGGGTAAGCGCACATCCCAGGTCGCGGATCACGAAAGGCCGCTATGAGGACATGGTTTCCGGCTTCAAAAAAGGAAAGCTCTGCTTTATCACAACGGCGGTCTGCGAGTCCTTCGGAAAGCCGGATAACTGCTATGAGCTGGAGTGCTTCCGGGCGTTCCGGGATCAGTGTATGATGAAGACGGAACGGGGGCGGGAGCTGGTGGAGGAATATTATAACATTGCACCGGCCATTGTGACCTGTATCGGAATGGAAGAAAAGCCGGAGCAGGTCTATGCTTCCATCTGGAAAACCTGGCTGTCTCCCTGCCTTTCCGATCTGGAGGCCGGACGGCTGACTGCCTGCGGCGATCGGTATGAGGAGATGGTGCGGACTCTGGAAAAACGGTATCTGATTTGAAGATCAGACAGAAGCGTAAAGGATCTTAATGGAGCGAGGTATCATAAACCCGGTCTTCATATTCACTGAGGACAAGGGAAATGCTCAGATTTCCGTTGCGGCAGCGGAGCTTGTCGAGAAATTCCTTCTGATTCGTTCCGGCTTTCAGATGAATCCGGTAAACCAGCTCAAACAGTGTTCCGAATTCCGTGGTGCGGATTCGTTTCAGGGTGCTTGCGCTGGTGTATTCCTTCAGAAGATCATCGAACAGTCCTTCATAATTCAGATCCTCCGGGATCGCGATCTTTAAGGTCATGGCCTCGTCTTTCGGATTTCCGAAATGGGATTTTTCCAGTACGATCATGGCCAGGCAGAGAATCAAGGCGAAGAGAAGGGCGTAGGTAAGGAAGCCCATGCCGGAGGCAAGTCCCACCGCTACGGTGAAGAATACATAGGCTACATCCTTCGGATCTCCGGGGGCGCTTCGGAACCGTACCAGAGAAAAGGCTCCGGCCAGGGAGAATGCCCGTGCCACGTTGCTGCCAACCAGTAAGATAATGGTGGCGATGATGGCCGGAAGCATGATCAGGGTAGTGGCAAAGGAAGAGGCGTAGCCGGATTCTTTATGGGTATAGATGTAAACCAGGCTGATGAGAAGCCCCATAATGAGAGCGCTTCCCAGGATCGCCAGGGTGGAATAAAGGGTCAGGCTGTCGCCTGCAACGGATGAGAAAATGTAATTCATAAGTCATATCCTTTCTGAAAGTTGATTACGATTGTGTCCATAAGTTCATGGAGGAGAAATAAATTTTCAGCCTACGCGCTGTATTTCGCTTTTCGTACAGATCATGGTTTTATACATGGTTCCGTATTTGGAAAAGCTGACCGGTTTGATGGACAGAGACGTGAGGGCGTTTGCCAGCCACAGAGGAGCGGCCCCGGTGATTTTTACTTCCATGAGGAAGGTATCCGGCGGAAGAAGAGACACCGGGGAAGAAACGTCCTGCTTGCGACAGAAATCAGAAGCGCTGGAGCTGGATTCTGTGTCTGCCTGTATGAAACCGGTTTGTTGGCAGCTTCTTAAATCACCGGCAAGGATTTCGGAATCAAAGGTGATCCGAAAGTCCGGATCCTCTTTCCCGAACCAGGCCGTCCTCCGGTAGGAAATGGAAGCCGCCGGAGTTAGTTTCTGACAGGTTTGGATCCAGGAGATCTCTTCCAGCACCTGACGGTTCAGAAACTGTTCCGTGTTCGGAAGCTTATGCATCTCCATGAACCGATCTGCTTCCTGCCAGGAAAGGGAGGCCCGCCGCTTGGAAACGATCCCGCCTACCTTCTTTTTAAGCTCCAAAAATACAGGAATATTCGCAGCCGACATGGGTTGATAGCTCCGAAGACGGAGCTTTTCTTTATAATAAGGCTTTTGCAGAGAAGCACGGATCAGCCGGTAATCATCGGTATCATAATAGATGTTATAGATTTCATAAAACGCACCGTCCGGGCAAAACGGGTCATGCTCCATGTATTGCTCCAGAAGCGGCAGAAGCGCCTCATACTGGCCGGTCTGGAGCTGATATTTCTTTTCCAGACGCTTGAACGTTTGAATGCTCATAAGCAGTTCCTCCTTTGCTATGAGGGCAGTATACAGCAGAAACCTTAAATTGCTCTGAAACAGAAAGTGGATTTGTGACGGACTCGGTTTCCGGGGGCAGGCCTGCAGGAGGCACATATTAGAGTTGCCTCTGCAGGCCTGCCT
>CAKRJM010000134.1 GCA_934351765.1 uncultured Lachnospiraceae bacterium
TTTTAACATTACACGGAAGATTGCCGCTTTGCGGCCCGCCGCAGGCGGAGAATCCTGCGAGCAGGATTCTTTTTTACATTACTCTTCCAGCTCTTTCGGATCTACGAATCTTCCATCTCTCCAGATCCGCTCCAGATCATAGAACCGGCGGTCTTCTTTTGAAAAAACATGGACAACGATATCCTTGTAGTCCAAAAGGATCCATTTAGCGGCCTGATAACCTTCCCGCTGGGTATAATGGAATCCGGCTTTTGCCAGTTCCTCTTCCACGTTATCGACCATGGCCTGAACCTGATTGCTGTTTTCGCCGTTGGCGATGATGAAATAATCGGCGAGGCAGGAAACGCCGGAGATATCGATCACGGTGACTTCCTGTCCTTTTTTGTCTTCGAGGGCACGGCAGGCGATGGCTGCCATGGTTTTGGAATCGCTCATATACTGCTCTCCTTTGCTCTTGTTTCATGAAGTGTTCGGTAGAATTCACAGGCGGCTTTTGTGGTTTCGTCAATGCTTTCCGGACGCTCGCTTAAATAGTCTAAGGTATCCGACATGATTTCATAAACGGCTTCGTCCAGATCCTGGAAAGCCAGGCCGCGGATTTTATCCAGATTCGGTGCTTTGAAACGGCGCGGTTCGATGTAATCTGCTACATAGAGGATCTTTTCCAGGATACTCATATCCGGCTTTCCGGTGGTATGGAACCGGATCGCGGAAAGGATCGCAGGATCCGTCACATCATACTTATGCTCGGCAAAATAGGCGCCGACCTTGGCATGGAGCAGGGAAGGATTTCTTACTTCTGCATCCGTGACAGGGAGCTCATACTTCCGGCATTTTTTCAATAAGGTGTCATTATCATACTGCTTGGCACAGTCATGAAGCAGGCCGCCGATCTCTGCGGCTTCGGAATCCGCGCCGTAACGCATGGCAAGGCAGGCCGCCGTGTAGGCAACGCCCAGGGTATGCTCATAACGCCCGATTCCCAGCTTATGACGCATTTTTTCTTTGATCGCCAGACGATCCGGCTTCATGGCGTATTCCTCCTTTGTATCGGCTGTTTCAGCC
This sequence comes from uncultured Lachnospiraceae bacterium, assembly GCA_934351765.1. Classification (GTDB taxonomy): domain Bacteria; phylum Bacillota; class Clostridia; order Lachnospirales; family Lachnospiraceae; genus Lientehia. The sequence goes on from CAKRJM010000134.1 coordinate 1,066, forward strand.
TCCTGTGTGCAGCCAGGGAAAAAATGATCTTCGGACTGAACAGGATCGTCCATTGTCTCAGGATCCTCCGGTCGGTACAGTCCATGCTCTTCGATATAATCCCAGACGGCCTTCGGTACATAATAACGGACCGGAAGTCCCTCACTGCATTTTTTACGGATGTCTCTGGAGGAAATGGCGATATCCGGCATCTGGATCAGCCCGATGCTGCCATGAAACCGTTCCTTTAAATACTGGATCTGGCTCTGCAGCTGTTCTCCGGGAAGATCCATGCGGTTTGCTGCCAGGATCACGGCCCGGTTGAAGATCTCCTGCGGCTCATGCCAGGAATCCACGGCAAACAGGGAATCGGCTCCCATAATGAAATAGATCGTGCTGTCCGGGTACAGGCTGTTTAACTCCCGTAAAGTATCACTGGTATACGTATATCCGGTACGGCAGAGCTCCAGATCCGAATAGGAAAAGCGGTCGTTGTCACGGATAGCCAGGAGAACCATAGCCTGACGGTGTCTGGCATCCAGAACCTTCCGGTCGCTTTTATGGGGCGGCTGGGAGGACGGCATAAACAGGACCTGATCCAGCTCAAACTGCGTCATGGCCTGCTCTGCCAGGATCAGATGGCCAAGATGGATGGGGTCAAAGGTTCCGCCCATGATCCCGATTCGTTTCTGAACCGACGCTTCCGCTTTCATTTCGGCAGCTCCAGTTTCTTCTTTGTTTTAGATTCCCGGTATAACACGATCTTCTTTCCGATGACCTGTACCACCTGGGAACGGGTACGCTCTGCAAGGGCTTCCGCCAGAATTCTGGTGTCGTCCATGCAGTTTTTCAGTACGTTGATTTTAATCAGCTCTCTCGCCTCCAGCGCTTCGCTGACGGCCTCGGTAATTTCCGGCGTCAGACTGGATTTCCCGATCTGCATGATGGGCTCCATGGTCATCGCCAGACTTTTCAAATAAGCTCTCTGTCTGCTGTTCATGTTCTTTATCCTTTTATATGAAATCAAAGGGAATCTGCGGCTTATACTGGTTACAGAACCGGAAATTCCTCTTATTTATAGTAATCAAATTCCAGGCCATACATCTTTACCGTGTCACCCTCAGCGATTCCGGCCTCCTCCAGCTCGTCCAGGATTCCATTGCTCTTTAAGAAATTCTGGAAAAACTCAAAGCCCTTTTCAGAGTCGATATTGGTGTAACCCAGCATTTTCTCAATCCTGGGACCTTCCACGGAGAATACACCTTCCTCCAGCTTTTCAACGGTATAAGGAAGCGTCTCACTGATCCGAAGAGATTCAGGATCCAGCTCCCGCTCAAAGATCACAGGAGTCTGATCCATGTTCTGCAGCAGTCCGTATACATGATACAGAAGCTCCTTCACACCCTGTCCACTGACTGCAGAAATCCCAAATACCTTTGTTCCTTCGGTCTCAAAGGCTTTTCGGATCCGCTCCACAGGATCCTCCTCTTCTGAATACACCGCATCGATCTTGTTGGCGGCAATGACCTGCGGACGCTTTAAAAGCTCCGGATCATACTGCGCCAGCTCCTTATTGATGGCATGGATATCTTCTACCGGATCGCGTCCTTCGGTGGAGGCTGCATCTACCATATGGATCAGTACCTTTGTCCGCTCGATATGACGCAGAAATGCATGTCCCAGTCCGATGCCCTCAGATGCACCTTCGATGAGTCCCGGAATATCAGCCATAACAAAACCTGCGCCCTCGCCCAGATCCACTACGCCCAGGTTTGGATTCAATGTCGTAAAATGGTAATTGGCAATCTTCGGTCTGGCGTTGCTGACACGGGAAAGCAGTGTGGACTTTCCTACATTGGGAAAGCCGACCAGTCCCACATCGGCAATGACCTTTAACTCCAGAAGAACCCAGAGCTCCTGCCCCTCCTGGCCTGGCTGTGCATATTTGGGAACCTGCATGGTAGCAGTGGCATAGTGCATATTGCCGTTTCCGCCGCGGCCGCCCTTTAAAATAATCTCCCGCTGATGCTCACCGGACATATCGGCGATGACCTTACCGGTTTCAAAATCCTTGATGACAGTTCCTTCGGGGACTTTGATCACAAGATCCTGGCCGTCCTTTCCGTGACAGCGCTTCTTTCCGCCCTCTTCTCCGCTGGTGGCGACATATTTTCTTACATGGCGGAAATCAGTAAGGGCGTTCAGTCCCTTGTCAACCTCGAAGATAATATCTCCGCCGCGGCCGCCATCTCCGCCGTCAGGGCCGCCATTCGGTACATAAAGCTCCCGGCGGAAGCTGACATGTCCGTCTCCGCCTTTTCCGGATTTAATAAAGATTTTTGCACTGTCTGCGAACATGTAACGTTTCCTTTCTGATCGGAATCATAATGGTAAAAAAGCCGACGCTTACCGCGCCGGCTCATTTGAACCATGGTTTATTCGTTTACAACTTTGGGATATACAGAAACCTGCTTCTTGTCTCTGCCCTTTCTCTCGAAACGTACCACACCATCAACCATAGCGAATAACGTATCATCGCCTCCGCGGCCTACGTTTACGCCGGGATGGATCTTTGTACCGCGCTGTCTGTAAAGGATATTGCCGGCAAGTACGAACTGTCCGTCAGCTCTCTTGGCACCAAGTCTCTTGGACTCGGAATCACGGCCGTTCTTTGTGGAACCTACACCTTTCTTATGAGCGAATAACTGAAGATTCATCTTCAACATGGTCTTACACCTCCTCAGTCGATATGTTCAGAAACTGATTTTTCTTTTTTTCAGTTCTGCAGCTTTCCATGATGCTTTCAAGACCAAGCACCATCGTGTTCAACAACAACTTGGATTCCGGGCTGATTTTATCGGAAAAGATGCATTCCAGATAACCGTCATCCACGGTACAGGTGAAGTCATCCTCTGTATAAACATCAATGGCATTCACTGTATTCTGGGTCAGAACGGAAACACCGGCACAGACAATGTCCTCACCCGGTTCGCCGTACTCCGCATGTCCCGTTACCCGGAACCCACGGTACTGCCCATCGGAATCTACAAATAGTTTTACCGTTATCATCGTTTTCTACACTGAAAAATCAATTAAGCGTTGATCTTTTCAATCTTTAACTGGGTATAAGCCTGTCTGTGACCGTTCTTCTTGTGGTATCCGGTCTTTCTCTTATACTTGTAAACGATAACCTTTTTGCCTCTGCCTTCGTTCATAACGGTTGCAGAAACAGTAGCACCTGCTACGGTAGGGCATCCAACAGTCAGCTCATCGCCGCCTACAGCCAGAACCTGATCAAACGTATAAGTCTCACCAGCCTCAACACCAAGCTTTTCTACTTTGATGACATCGCCTTCAGCAACTTTGTACTGCTTTCCGCCTGTTGCAATAATCGCGTACATAGGGCACCTCCTATTTATCATTACTCGCCAGTTTCGGTGTCCGCCCGAAGCGGCCCTTTTCGACCTCACTGTGCGGCATACTTAATTATAATAACAGAAAAAGCCTGGAATGTCAACACCACATTCCAGGCTTTTTTAACACGGTCATGCTCTGTAAAACAATCGATTTTCTCCGGATTATCAATTGCCCCTGTTATTCCAAAACCAGCGTTCGACTTACTGCTTCTCCAGCGTCATGCTCACGCCGGAAAGATCCATGGTGATCTTTCCATTTTCATAAGTAGTATCCAGAGAATCACCGTCAATGGTCAGTGTTAACGTAGATCCGTCAAGCTTCCAGGTTCCATCTCCGGTCTGTCCTGCCATGTTGATGGACATGGTATTGTCTTTCTCCAGAACCATTTCCATTTTCACATCTTCGTTTCCGCTCTGCTTCAGATACTCATCCACATCCACGCTGACACCGCTGACAGAAACCGTTGTGGCCTTCCAGGTACCGACAACCGGTGAGGTCTTGGATCCGCCGCAGGCCGCCAGAGTAAGGACGGTCAGGATCATGGCCAGTAATAACATCATTCGCTTTTTCATGTTGCTTTTCCTCCCTATAGGAATTAAATTAAGTTACGCGCCTTTCAGAATCCCAGCTCATGGAGCGGTTTCCGGACCTTTTTCCGGGTCATCTCCACCAGGTTCAGTCTTGTATAGCCGAGAACGGTAGTTTTTACCGGGTCTTTATAAAGTTCCTGTTTTAATGCCTGAAGAACGGATTCTTTATGGGGCTCCTCCGCCATATCAATAAAATCAATCAGGATGATTCCCGACAGATTCCGGAGTTTTAGCTGAACGGCGATTTCTCTTGCCGCCTCCAGATTCGTCTGAAAGATGGTGTCCTCTTTCTTCCGGTGCTTCTCCGTTTTTCCGGTATTCACATCAATGGCAACCAGCGCTTCTGTGGGCTGGATCACCAGAAATCCGCCGGATCTTAACCAGATCCGTTCTGACAGCGCCCGTTCCAGAACCGTTTCCAGACTGTAAAGCTTGGATAACGGATAGGAATCCGTATACAGTCGGAGGATGGGCAAGGCTGCCTCCGGATTTTCGGCTCTCAGTGTCTGAAGCCGCGTCTCGATTCTATTATACACGTCCGGCAGGTCTGTGACAACCTCAAAAAGGCCGGAAAGCCGATTCCCGAAGATTTCAGACAGATACCCTGGCTCGGGAGAGCGCAGAAGGCATCCGGAGGTTCTCGTCTTCCAGATCGAAGAAAGCTGCCTGGCCTCTTCAAGAAGCCGGTTCCGTTCCTCCAGAACTGCTGAATCAGAAGCCTGAGCCGCATTGGTGCGGACGATCAGGCTGTAAGCCTCCGCCTCACCCAAAAGCGTACGGAGTTCCTGTTTCCGTTCCGGGTCATTCAGCCTGGACGAAAAAAACAGACCCTGTTTGGACGGTGTCAGAACCAGGTACTGACCGGTAAAGGTCAGCGCCGT
>CAKRJM010000135.1 GCA_934351765.1 uncultured Lachnospiraceae bacterium
ATCATAAGCAATCTCCCGGTATGGCTCATCGGCGATCAGGTAGATCGGATGACCATACTGGGCAGACTTTTCTTTTAAAATCTTTGTAAGCCGGAGGATCGTTTCTTCTGAATAAACCACGCCGGAGGGATTATTGGGGGAGTTGACAATGATGCCCTTCGTATGGGGATTTAACATCTTCTCAAACGCCTCAAAATTGATCTGAAAATGCTCGATGTCCGCAGGAACCACAAAAAGCTTCGATCCGGTTCCTTCTACAAAAACCTTGTACTCCGGAAAGAACGGCGCAAACGTGATAAACTCATCTCCCTCTTCCGCAATGGCCTTAAAGCAAATGCAAAGAGAGGCAGCTGCGCCGACCGTCATATACAGGTTATCGCCCTGAAACGAAGTCCCATGAGCCTGATTAATGGCCTCTGCAATCCGTTCCCGTACACCGGCATCCCCCTGGGCACTGGTATAACCATGAAGCATCGCCGCATCTTCTGTCTGTGCCAGACGGACAATCTCATCTGTCACTGCCTGAGGTGCAGGAACATTGGGATTTCCAATACTGAAATCAAAAATATTCTCCCGGCCTACAACAGCGGCCCGTTTCTTTCCATATTCAAAAATTTCCCGGATCGTGGAGCGGCGGCTTCCCAGCTCCACCATTTTCTCTGCAAACATCGTTCTCCTCCTGATTTTATGATCTGATTGATTTTCCGGTTCTCAAAATCAGGAACCTCCGTATGTAAGCCATACGTCAGGTTCCTGATCTTTTATCCCACTATATTATTCTGCTAAAAGCTTCTCCACGCCGGCCAGCTTCACGCACAGGCAGAACAGATGGATAGCCTGATCCAGTTCCTCCAGAGTCGGATACGTCGGCGCAATTCGGATATTGGTATCCTGAGGATCGTTCTTATAAGGCCATGTTGCACCTGCGCCGGTCATCTTGACACCTGCATCCTTGGCAAGGGCTACCGTTCTCTTTGCGCAGCCGGGAAGCGTATCCAGTGCCACAAAATAACCGCCCTTAGGGCTTAACCAGGTGGCAAGACCGGTTCCTCCAAGCTCTGCGCTCAGAGTCTTTAATACCATATCAAACTTGGGACGGATTGCTTCACCAAGCTTCTTCATGTGGGCACGGACGCCTTCTGCATTCTTAAAGTATTTCACATGGCGAAGCTGATTCAGCTTGTCAAACCCAATGGTCTGAACACCCATGTGTTTCTTGATCTCTTCCACATTAGCCGGGCTGGAAGCCATGATGGCAATGCCTGCACCGGGGAAGGTGATCTTTGAGGTAGAGAAGAAATACATCGGACGATCCTCATGACCGGCATCCCTGCAGGCCTTGAAAATATCCTTTAACGCTACCTCTTCGTATACATGATGAACACCGTAGGCATTATCCCAGAAGATCCGGAAATCCTTTGCCGCCGTCTTCATCGCTGCCAGACGATCCACCGTTTCATCGGAATAGCATACACCGGTAGGATTTGCATGAAGCGGTACACACCAGATTCCCTTGATGGTATCGTCCTCAGCCACCAGCTTTTCTACTACATCCATGTCAGGACCTTCCGAAGTCATGGGAACCGGGATCAGTTCAAAGCCCATAGCTTCAGTCACGCCAAAGTGACGGTCATATCCGGGGCTGGGGCAGAGCCATTTTACCTTAACATCCTTCCAGGGCTTCTCACCATGAGTTCCGAACAGCACCAGACGGACGATCTCATCGTACATCAGGTTCAGGCTGGAGCTTCCGCCGACAATGATCTGGTCTGCCGGAATTCCGAGGAGTTCCGAAAACAGCTTCTTTGCTTCGGGAATTCCGTCAAGCACCCCGTAATTTCTCGCATCAAGACCAGACTCCGTATGGTAATCATCCAGCGCCTCAAACAGATCATTACTCAGATCAAGCTGGGCTGCTGCCGGCTTTCCTCTGGACATATCCAGAGAAAGGCCCTGCGCCTTATAGTCCTCATAGGCCTTTACCAGTTCCTCGTGAAGGCTTTCCAGCTCTGTTCTCGTCATCTCCGTCACTTTTTTCATGTCTTTCTCCTTCCTGGCAGTTGTTTTCCCATTTCCTTTTTATATTTATATTTCTGAAACAATTCAGCGCCCGGCATATTTTCTCTTGACGCTGAACCATTATCTGCTGATTTACATTCCCTTCGCCTTTTCCGCACACGCGATCATGGCCTCTATAAGACTGCTCCGAAGCCCCTTTTCCTCCAGGACACGGACTGCCTGGATCGTGGTTCCTCCGGGAGAGCATACCATATCCTTCAGGGCTCCCGGATGAAGTCCGGTCTCCTGAACCATCTTTGCTGCCCCCAGCATGGCCTGCGCCGCAAATTCATACGCCTGCTTTCTCGGCATACCAAGTGCTACCGCGCCATCTCCCATGGCTTCGATCACCATGAACAGATATGCCACTGCGCTTCCACTGACCGCGATCACTGCCTCGCTCATGGTTTCCGGAAGGATCACTGCCCTTCCAAAGCTCTCCAGGATCTCCATGACCTCGGAAAGCTCCTCCTCTGTCACCTCCGGGCTGGGCGAGACCGAGGTAACGCCCTCTCCCACCAGTGCCGGCGTATTAGGATTACAACGGACAAATTTCAGTTTTCTTCCAAACTGCTCCGCCAGCCAGCCAAGAGACTTTCCCGGTGCAATGGTCAAAATGATCTGATCATCTGTCACCACATCCCTGATTTCCCCGATCACCAGCTCATAAAACTGGGGCTTCACCGACAGAACAATGATCTTCGATTCCTTTGCCACTTCCCGGTTATCCCGCGTCACACAGATTCCCCATTGCTCCTTTGCCCGGTCCAGGGCGCCCTGACTGCGGTTGGACGCATAAATTTCCTCCGGTGCCACCAGCTTTTTCCCGACGATCCCGCCAATCATAGCGCCCGCCATGTTTCCGCAGCCAATAAAACCAATTCGTTTCATGTCGCTCCTCCTACAGATCCAGCTTTAACTGAACCTCTTCCTCTGCCTCCTGCTTGAACTCTTCAACCTGCTCCGGCCGCATGGACGGAAGCTCCTCCAGGGAAGCCACGCCAAAGCTCCGCAGGAAATCCTCTGTTGTTCCAAACAAAATGGGGCGGCCCGGCACATTCATTCTGCCTACCTCTTCCACCAGATTATATTCCACCAGCTTGTTGACCGCATGATCAGACTTCACCCCACGGATCTGCTCGATCTGCATTTTCGTCACCGGTTGTTTATAGGCTATGATCGACAGGGTTTCCAGAAGCACATCGGTCAGCACATACTTTTTCGGCTGGGATGCCACCCGGATCAGATTTTCATAATACTCCGGTCTGGTGCACATCTGAAACGCGCCGTCCAGCTCAATGATCTTCATACCACGTTTCTCAGCGTCATAATCATCCGCCAGGCTGTGTACCAGCTTTCTTGTGGTTTCCTCGTCCTGCTCCACTGCCAGTGCCAGTGCTTTCAGCTCCACGGATCCGCCCATGGCAAACAGCACCGCTTCCAGGATCGTTTTTGCTTCCCTGATCTCCATAGATTCCTGCCTTTTCTGTTCCGCTTTTTCTATCTCTGTTCCGAAGCCGGTACCTTCTCCGGCTCCTCCTGTTTTTTCAATCATCTTCCTTACTTCCAGCGCTTCTACGCATCAATGTTGGCGGCGATCTCCTCCGCCAGCTCATCCGTGTTCTCAATAAGCTCCTGTGACGGCACCATGAGGAAATCCTCCTCTTCCGTCTCCTTTAAGGTCACGACCCCCATCTTCATCAGCTCCAGCACTGCCAGAAACGTCACCACCAGTTCGATTTTCCCCGACTGTGCCGAAAGAAGCTCCCGAAAGGTCAGATCTCTCCTCGCCGCGGCCAGCCGCAGGACCTCCACGATCTTCACTGATACACGGAATGGTTCTTTCTCAATTTGTCCGAATTTGGAACGGACCGGATCAATGAGGTTTTCCTGTCGTTTTAACACCGACTGGAAAATCGTATTAAGCTTTGCCAGGGTCACCCCCTCCAGAAGCTTCGGAAGATCTACCGGCGGACGATATTTCGCCACCTCATCCGGAATCGTCTCCGGCTTATAGATCATGCGCTCCGCATCCGTCTGACGGTCTTTCAGCTCACCTGCCATGTATTTATACATTTTATATTCCAGAAGCCGTTCCACCAGCTCCTGTCTGGGATCCTCTTCTTCTCCCTCCTCGTTAACCTCTGCAGGAAGAAGCATCCGCGACTTGATATCCAGAAGCGTCGCCGCCATCACCAGAAAGTCGCTGACTACATCCAGATCCTCCTTGTCCATGGCCCGTACATACTCCATATACTGATCCGTGATCTCGGCAATGGGGATATCATAGATATTCACTTTGTTTTTATCAATCAGATGAAGCAGCAGATCCAGAGGTCCTTCAAAGGCCTCCAGCTTTACCGACAATACCGGCTGCATGGCTTTTCCTCATTTCTTTTTCATTCTCTCTGCGTCCCCTGCTCCTTTGACGCCCGCAGTGTGACCACCGGGACCTCCGAACAGTTTCCCAGCCGGAAATTCACCGAATGGGTTCCAAGACCGCCGCTTACGATCATGGTTTTTCCGTTTTTTGTATACTTTCCACGGCTGTAACGGGGGAATGGACGGAAGTTCGGGGCAATCACTCCGCCTAACAGAGGCAGACGGATCGTTCCTCCATGATAGTGTCCGCTGAATACAAGATCCGCGCCCCATGCCGCATAATCCTTAAAATAACAGGGACTGTGCGCCAGCAGGATATGGTACTCATCCTTTCCGGCAATCCCCAGCGTCTGTTCCAGATAGGCCTGCTCCAGAGGCGGCTGTTTGACCTTCTTATAATAATGCCGGTCCAGATCCAGGCCGGTGATGGTCAAAGCATCCACACCGTCGCGCAGTGTCAGAGAAACATTATCAAGCACTGTTACGCCGATCCGCTTCATTTCCTCATACCAGCGCGCATAGGCATCACCGTATTCCTCCGGCTTCCACCCCATTCTGGCCTCATGGTTTCCCAGCCCGTAGTAGACCGGATAACGATATGCCAGACGTTTCATCAGATGAACCGTCTCCGAAAACATTGCCGTTCCATGCTTCGCCATGACCAGATCCCCGGCCACGATCACAGCGTCCGGGTGAATCCGGCGGATTTCCGCCAGCATACGATTATTCCGTCTTCCGGCTCCGTTTTCATGCAGATCAGCCAGTACTACAATGGTATAACCGTCAAAAGCTGATCCGATTCCCGGCGACTCCACCTCATACCGTGGAAACCGAACATGATTTCGTTCATAATGGGAACAGACGGCCGCCGCAGCTCCGGCAGCAATCACCGTTCCTGCGATGATCCAACCTATCATAAGCGCTCCTCTTCCCACCAGTATAACACGGCTTCTATTTGCAGTCAAACTCACAGAAGAATGTTACACCATCTGTTTCATTCCGGACTCCATAGGCACAGTTATGGGCTTCCATGACCGCACGAACGATGGAAAGGCCGATCCCGCTTCCGCCGTATTCTCTGGTTCTGGCCTTGTCCACCTTATAAAACTTATCCCAGATCCGTCCGAGCTCCTCTTCAGGAATGGGCGTTCCGGTGTTCCGCACCTCCAGATGGGCCTTGCTGTTTTCTTTCTTCACACTGATCCAGATCCGTTTTTCTCCTTCAATGTGATTCAGTGCATTTCCGATATAATTGCGGATCACTTCCTCCGCCATATATTCATCAGCCCAGATATAAACCTGCTCCGGGCTCTTTAATTCCACTTTTGCCTGTTTCTGTTCCACCATGATCCGGTAAGAATTGAGTACGCCCTCGATCATTTCGATCAGGTCAAAATGCTCCATGGAGATCTGTTCTCCGCCCGACTCGATCTGAT
>CAKRJM010000136.1 GCA_934351765.1 uncultured Lachnospiraceae bacterium
TCATTGTGCCGAGCATTGCGATCCGTGAGGGCGTGTACAAGACCTTTCAGGTCACGCAGGAGCATTTTGCGGAAGAATATGGAAAGAAAATCCGGTTTTTCAGTTATAATTCGGCGAAGCTTACGGAGATTGACCGGTTTGCCTCCGACCCTTCGATCAATGTCATGATCATCAATTCCCAGTCATTCAATGCAAAGGGGAAAGATGCCCGGAGAATCTATATGAAGCTGGATGAATTCCGCTCCAGAAGACCTATCGACATGATCGCCGGAACCAATCCGATCGTGATCATCGATGAGCCTCAGTCGGTAGAGGGAAAGCAGACGAAGAAAAATCTGGAGGAATTCCATCCGCTGATGACCCTGCGTTATTCCGCAACTCATAAGAGCGGCAGCATCTATAATATGGTGTACCGTATGGATGCGCTGGAGGCATATAACAGAAAGCTGGTAAAAAAGATTGTAGTGAAGGGCATTCGGAAATCCGGGACGGAGGTGACCGACAGCTATGTGTATTTGGAGGGGATCGACCTGTCCAAAGCGGATCCGGGCGCAGTGCTTCAGTTTCATTCCAGAAGCAGCTCCGGGATCAAAGAGATTTCCGTGAAGGCCGGGATTGGATTCGACTTGTATCCGAATTCCGGAGAGCTGGAGGAATACAGAAATCACTTTATTATTAAGAATATTGACGGACGTGATGATTCGATTGAATTTGTTAACGGAATCAGGCTGTATGCCGGAGATATGAGCGGTCAGGTGAGTGAGGAGCAGCTCCGCAGAATCCAGATCCGAGAGACGATCCTTTCCCATATTGAACGGGAACGCCGGCTGTTTCATATGGGTATCAAGGTTCTGTCTCTGTTCTTCATTGACGAGGTTGCCCATTACAGAACATATGACAGATCCGGGAAACCGGTGAATGGGATGTTTGCGGATATGTTCGAACAGGAATATGAGGAGGTTGTCCGCAGTCTTGCGTATAAGGCCGGTGAGGAGGAATATGCCGGATATTTGCGGAGGATTGCTGCAAAAAAGACGCACGCCGGATACTTTTCCATTGATAAAAAAGGCCGCATGATCAACAGTAAGGTCAGACGCAGTGAGACTTCTTCCGATGATGCGGGGGCATATGATCTGATCATGAAGAACAAGGAGCTTCTTCTGGATCGTGATCCTCAGAAGTCGCCGGTCAGATTTATTTTTTCCCATTCTGCACTGAAAGAGGGATGGGATAATCCAAATGTGTTTCAGATCTGTACATTAAAGCAAAGCAGCAGCGAGGTTCGCAAACGCCAGGAGGTCGGCCGCGGCATGCGCCTCTGTGTCAATGAACATGGAGAGCGCATGGACGAGAGTGTACTGGGAGCCGATGTCCACAACATCAATGTGCTTACGGTCATTGCCAGTGAAAGCTACGATGCGTTTGCAAAGAAGCTTCAGTCGGAAATGGCAGAGACAACCGGACGGGCGGAGGCAGCTTGTGATGGCAGCATCATGAGACCGGAGAATGCCAGAAGCAGCAGGGTGGAGCTTCACGTTGATCCGGAAAAGCTTTCCATGCCGGAATTTCAGGCATTGTGGAGCAGGATCCATACAAAAACAGCGTATGTGGTCGATTTTGACACGGATGAACTGGTGCGGAAAGCGACAGAAGCACTTGATGCCAGGCTTCATGTGCCAAAGCTCAGTATTCAGACTGAGACCGGCGAGAAGTATGACCTTGTAGGAACGCTGGCGGAGAAAACCGGGCTTACAAGAAAAGCCATAATCCGGATCCTTGCGGGGATCAGGCCTTCCGTGTTTGATCAGTTTAAAGATAATCCGGAAGCATTTATGTTTCAGGCCGGCAGGCTGATCGATCAGGAGAAGGCAGAGGCAGTCATCCGGCATATTTCGTATGAGGCTCTGGATGAGCGGTATGATACAGAGCTTTTTACGGATGGAGTTATAAAAGGGAAACCTGGCGTGAATGTCATGAAAACAGAGAAGCATCTGTATGATCATGCAATTTATGCTTCGGAATCCGAGCGTAAGTTCATCGAGGCGCTGGAAGCGTCATCGGAAGTCGCCGTTTATGCAAAACTGCCGGACAGCTTTTCTGTCTCCACACCGTTTGGACCTTATAATCCGGGCTGGGCAATTGCGTTAAAAACGGGAACGGCAACGTATCCGTATGTTGTTGCAGAGCTCAGAGGCTCCACGGACACAAAGGAATCACGATGGCTCGAGGAGGCGAAGCGCCACTGCGCGCGCGAGCATTTCAAGGCTGTCAGCGGCGGACAGGTGATTTACGATGTGGCAGATGGGTATTCGGAAAACGATAAAAGAACAGCAGGGATGGAAGGAAAATGAAAGGAAAACGAGTGATTGCAGCGATTCTGCTTGTGGGAGCTTTATCAGCTGCCCTGGCAGGATGTAAAAATGCAAGTACCAGTAAAGAAGAAACAGAACAGCCGGTCATCACACTGGGCAGTGACAGTTATCCGCCATACAATTACCTGAATGAGGATGGGATCCCGACCGGAATTGATGTAGAACTGGCCACAGAAGCCTTCAAAAGAATGGGGTATCAGGTGGATATTGTCCAGATCAACTGGGAGGATAAAAAAAAGCTGGTGGAGAGCGGGGAGATTGACTGTATCATGGGCTGCTTTTCCATGGAAGGGCGTCTGGATGAGTACCGCTGGGCAGGACCGTACATAGCAAGCCGTCAGGTAGTTGCGGTAAATGAGAGCAGTGATATTTACAGACTGAGCGACCTGGAGGGTAAGAACCTGGCTGTCCAGTCTACAACCAAACCGGAGGGCATCTTCCTGAACCGGACGGATGAGAGAATCCCCAAACTGGGCAATCTGATCAGCCTTGGACACAGGGAACTGATCTATACGTTTCTGGGGAAAGGGTATGTGGATGCCGTAGCCGCGCATGAGGAATCGATTGTCCAGTATAGGAAGGATTATGATGCAAGCTTCCGTATTCTGGAAGAACCGCTGATGATCACCGGAATAGGTGTTGCTTTCGCAAAAAATGATGATCGGGGAATCTGTGAACAGATGGAGCAGACGCTGGAAGAGATGAGGCAGGACGGTACTGCTTTGAGGATCATTGAAAAATATCTGGATGATCCGGAAAAGTATCTGGAGGTGGACGGGCTTGGATATTAAGAGAAAGACAAAGGAAAAGCGGATTCGAAGAGCCGGCGTTTTACTTGGAATCTGTGTGGCTGCCGTCTCCCTGTATTATTCCTTTCATGCAGAAAAAGCGGATGCGGAGAAAAGAATGGTGGAGATCGTAAACTATGTCAAAGTACAGTGCTCAACCTACACCCATTACAATGAAGCTTCGGAATCCAAAAGTCTCCTCCGTGCAATTGAAAGCGCCAGACAGATGAGTACGAATATTGATCTGGAAACAGAAAACGGCGGTCAGTTAAACCAGGAATTTTTAAAAGAAAATCTTCAGAACCTCTGGGTGGACGGGATCCTTGTTCTGGATACAGAAGGAAGGATCGTCTGCGAATACAGTGTGGATGAGACTCTGGCCAATGAGATTACCGATTATATTCAAAAAGATATGATCATGGAGTTTACCGGTTATGAGGAACGAACCTATTCGGAACGGATCAACAGAAAAGACGGGTCATACATTGACCTTGCAGCCTGTGCCAGAAAAGATGCACCGGGTATCGTGGTGAGCTATTATCATACATCTTCTGAGTTCGCCAGAAATTATAATCTGACGATACAAAATCTCTTAAGTGGTTACAGTACCATGAAGGATGGAACGATTATCGTTGCAGACGAGGGGAGGATCATTGCCAGCAACAATGAGAACCTGCTGGGACAGAAGACTGCTGATAACGAGGTTGTTCAGGCGATGAAAATGCATACAGACAGTCAGCACATTTTTCATTTGAAGAATGAGGGAAACGGATATTATGGAATCATGTTAAAGCAGCGGGATTACTATATCTATACATATCTTCCAGATACGGTAGTATTTCATAACCTTCCATTAAATGTAGCCGGTGTTGTTTTTCTGTATTTCCTGATGTTTAGTATATTCTGGATCTGGGTATACCGAACCAATCTGGCAAACCAGAAGCAGGAGATGGAAAAAGAGGAAAAGTATAAAGCGGAACTTCTGACAGCAGCCCAAAAGGCAGAGGCTGCCAATCGGGCGAAGACAGAATTTCTCCAAAGGATGAGCCATGACATCCGGACACCGATCAATGGAATCTGTGGGATACTTGATATGGCCGACCATTATGCGGATGATATGGAGAAACAGACGGAATGCAGAACAAAAGCCAAAGAGACGTCTCATCTGTTACTGGAATTGCTGAACGATATCCTGGATATGAGCAAGCTGGAGTCGGGAGAAGTGGTTCTGGAAAACAGGCCATTTAATCTGAAACGTATTTTTGAGGAAATTTATGTTGTGATCGAGCATATGGCTGCCGAACAGAATATCCGGATCGTGTGGGAAGAAAAAGAAGTTACACACCGGAATCTGATCGGAAGTCCGGGGCATGTGAAACGGATCCTGATGAATATCCTGTCGAATGCGGTGAAATATAACAGGGAAAATGGAAGTATCTATATCAGCTGCAGGGAAATCGCATCCGAACAGCCTGGAATGACCATGATAGAATTTGTCTGCCGGGATACCGGAATCGGGATGACAGAGACGTTCCAGAAACGTATTTTTGAACCGTTTACACAGGAGCATACAGGAAGCCGCACAAAATTCGCCGGAACAGGTCTGGGAATGCCGATTACCAAAAAGCTGATTGAGAAGATGGGTGGAACGATTACCTTTGAAAGTGAAGAAGGTACAGGGACGACATTTGTGATCCGTGTTCCGTTCCAGATTGATACAGACAGGAGCGACAAATCTGAAACCGGAGAAAAAACAGAAGCTTCTATTCGGGGACTGCATATTCTTCTGGCAGAAGATAATGAGCTGAATATGGAAATAGCAGAATTTGTGCTTCAGAATGAAGGCGCTGACGTGACCAAAGCATGGAATGGCCAGGAGGCTGTCGAGCTGTTCAGAAAAAGTGAACCTGGTGAGTTTCAGGTCATTCTTATGGATATTATGATGCCGGTCATGAGTGGTTATGAGGCTGCAAAGACGATCCGCTCTCTGGAGAGAGCGGATGCAAAGGAGGTACCGATCATTGCAATGACGGCAAATGCGTTCACGGAGGACAGACTGAGCGCAAAAGAGGCCGGAATGGATGAGCATATTGTAAAACCTTTTGATGCGAAGGTATTGGTAAAGGTAATTCATGAATTAGTGGAACACAGATTCGGTAAAATTTCTAAATGAAACAAAAACACTCCGCAGGCGGAGAATCCTGCAGGCAGGATTCTTCGGTCTGCGGATCTGTGGATTTGTGGATTTGCTTACTGTAATTTATTTACTGCAATTCGTTTGTTGCGATTTATTTACCGTGGTTCATCAGCGTTTTGATGTCTTCCTCCGGTGTGGTGACAGGTGCAATGCCATAATGCTCCACCAGAAAGCTCCGAATATTGGGAGACAAAAATGCCGGAAGAGAAGGACCAAGACGGATGTTTTTGATACCAAGATGCAGAAGCGTTAACAGGATGCAGACAGCCTTCTGCTCATACCAGGAGAGTACGAAGGAAAGCGGAAGCTCATTTACGGAACATCCAAATGCATCCGCAAGCGCTGCGGCAACCTGGATCGCACCATAAGCATCATTACATTGTCCCATATCCATCAGTCGTGGCAGACCACCGATTTCTCCCAGATCGAGATCATTGAAACGGAATTTGCCACATGCCAGGGTGAGGATCATACTGTCCGAGGGTGCCTGTTTTACAAATTC
>CAKRJM010000137.1 GCA_934351765.1 uncultured Lachnospiraceae bacterium
CTGTTCGCCGTTTACATACAGATTGTAGTTTTCCGCAGCAAAGGCTACGGTCGGTAGCAATCCAGCTACCATTACAAGACAGATAAAGATTGCCAACAGTTTTTTCTTCATAACAGTTCCTCCAATTTTTTAATTGTCCGCTTGGTTCTTTCTTCGGCATCGGACATACCGAGAAATGATGTGTTTACGGGTGGCAGTTAGGCTTTCAATATCAAACCACCGTCCTTCCGGCAAATGCCATGGTCGATACAAGACAGAGTGTCATGCATACGGTAAGCAAGAGACTGAGTATTCGTTTCTTCATTTCTCATTACCTCTATTTCACGGTTCTCTGACAACTTAAAATCGTATTTCATTTCCAGCATTGCAAACAGCTTATACATAACCTCTGTGGCAATTGTCTTGATATCCAGTGATTGAATAAAGACAAGCACCTTTGCCTGTTTCTCCTCCGGCACCCGATACACCCGCATTGCTGCCGTCAGAAAGCGGCTTAGCTTGCGTTCCAACGGAAAATGAATATCACATTTTCTCGCCATATAGCTGCGCATCAGTCCTGCTGTGCCGATTTCCATCTCGTAAAAGTCGCTCTCGGTATTATCGGGAAAATTTTCACCAAAAATCTGCTTCAGCTCTGCCGTGGTATGCAGGTAAATATATTCCGACGTGTCGGGCAGGGAATAGGCTTCAATGTAGATTTCTCGCAGGTTCTCGTTCAGCTCAGTCAGTGTCAGTTGGATCGCCGTTTCCACCGCATAGGCGTAAACCGGCGGCAGCTTGCTGTCTGCACTGCTTCTTGCCACACCGAACTGTCCGCCGAACATCGTTTCGGTCAATTCCAGCAAAATTCTATCCTTAGTAGGAAACAGATTCAAATAGCTTCCCCTTGCCACGCCTGCTTCGTCCACGATCTGACTGACAGAGGTGTTTTTATACCCCTGCTCCAAAAAGAGCCGGACACATACGGTCAGTATTTTCCTCTTTGTCTCACTGCTGTCTCTTCGCAAATATATCTCCTCGATTCAAGCGTTTTAGTACGCATACTAATAATATCATATAAAACACAACAAGGCAAGCGGTATTTGAGACTTTACCTCCGCAAATTGTGACATTTCCGCAAATTCCACAGCAGCACTGCGGATGTTATTCATCCTCTGCCTTTGTTTTACCCGTATCCGAACAAGTTTATTTTATAGGTCACACTTTCCTATGAAACAAACGAACAAATAGCGTCCTGACTTTGTCAGTCCGCACACGGGCAGCACTCTGTGCGCTTTCCTCCGGGCTCGACAACACCTCGCCTCGGAGTCAATGCGTCGTAGAATGCCCGCTCCAAAAACAAGAAAGATGCCCTCCAGCAAGTAAACTTGCTTTTGGACATCTTTCTTATTTTCTATTCGTTCGCTTTACTCAAAGCTTTCGCGATCAATCCTCGCTGCCGTACAGTTTTACCAGCTTCTGAAGATGAGCGTATTTAGCCTTGGACTGCTCCTCAGCTTCCTCGAAGAGCTTAGCTGCTCTTTCCGGATTAGCACGTACAAGGGAGTTGTAACGTACTTCGCCGTTCAGGAAGGCCTTGTAGTCGCCTGTAGGAGCCTTGCTGTCGAGGCTGAATGCGGGCTTGCCTTCTGCTGCCAGTTCAGGGTTGTAACGGAAGTTGAACCAGTAACCTGCCTCAACTGCTGCCTTCTCCTCAAGCTGAGCCTTTGCCATACCAGCCTTGATACCATGGTTGATACAAGGAGCGTATGCGATTACCAGGGAAGGTCCCGGATAAGCTTCTGCTTCTGCCAGAGCCTTAACACACTGATTCATATCAGCGCCCATAGCGATCTGAGCAACATATACATAGCCATAGCTCATTGCGATAGAAGCCAGATCCTTCTTCTTTACCTCTTTACCACCTGCTGCAAACTTCGCGATTGCACCGGTAGGTGTGGACTTGGAGGACTGTCCGCCTGTATTGGAGTAAACCTCGGTATCGAATACCATGATGTTGATATCTTTCTTGCTTGCAAGAACATGGTCAACGCCACCGAAGCCGATGTCGTATGCCCAGCCGTCACCACCGAAGATCCACTGAGACTTCTTAGCCAGGAAGTCCTTATCCTTCAGGATATCCTGAGCCTTGTCACAGCCGCATGCTTCCAGAGCTGCTACCAGCTTATCGGTAGCTGCACCGTTGAGAGCACCTACGCCGAAGGTATCCAGCCATTCCTGAGCAGCTGCCTTTACATCTTCCTTATCGGAGTTTGCTGCCAGATCCTCAACCTTGGACTTCAGAGTTTCTCTCATAGCGCTCTGAGCCAGGCTCATACCATAACCAAACTCAGCAGCATCCTCAAACAGGGAGTTGGACCAAGCCGGACCCTTGCCTTCGGGTGTTACAGTGTAAGGTGAGCTGGGTGAAGAGTTACCCCAGATAGAGGAGCATCCTGTTGCGTTTGCAATATACATTCTGTCACCGAACAGCTGAGTGATCAGTTTTGCGTAAGGAGTCTCGCCACAGCCTGCGCATGCGCCGGAGAACTCAAGCAGAGGCTGCTTGAACTGGCTTCCCTTAACGGTATTCTCTTTGAATTTTGCGATAACTTCGGGCTTCTTAGGCAGCTTCAGGCCATACTCGAATCCCTTCTGCTCGTCGAGATTTGCTTCCAGGGGTTCCATGGTAAGAGCCTTGGCACCCTTCTTGCCGGGGCAGACAACTGCACAGGAACCGCAGCCTAAGCAGTCAAGAGCATCAACAGTCATAGCAAAGGTCAGTTCCTTCATGCCGGTCATGGGCACTTTCTTCATCTCAGCAGGAGCTGCTGCAGCTTCTTCTGCAGTCATAGCTACCGGACGGATTGCTGCATGAGGGCAAACATAAGAACAGAAGTTACACTGGATACAGTTTTCAGGATTCCATACAGGAATGTTAACTGCAACACCACGCTTCTCGTATGCGGCAGCACCGGAAGGAGTAGAACCATCTACATAATCGGTGAATGCGGATACAGGCAGCTTGTTGCCTTCCTGTGCGGATACGCTCTGCTGAATGGTCTTTACGAACTTCTCAACATCAGCTCTTCCGCCTTCGGGTACCTGCTCGGAAAGATCTTCGTACTCAGCATTCTTCCAGCTCTCAGGAACTTCGATCTGGTGAACCTGCTTAGCGCCTTCTTCAATAGCTGCCCAGTTCTTCTGAACAACATCATCACCCTTACGTCCGTATGTAGCCTTTGCAGCAGCCTTCATCAGATCGATAGCCTCAGCCTCAGGGATGATAGCAGCCAGCTTGAAGAATGCAGACTGAAGGATGGTATTGATACGGGTAGCACCCATACCGGTCTCGATACCGATCTTAACACCATCGATTACATACATCTTGATGTTGTGATCAGCAATATACTTCTTAGCCTGTCCGGGCAGATGCTCTTCAAGGCCTTCCATATCCCAGGAGCAGTTCAGAAGGAAGGTACCGCCGTCCTTCAGATCCTGTACCATGTTGTACTTTCTTAAGTATGCAGGGTTATGGCATGCTACAAAATCAGCCTTGCTGATCAAGTATGTGGAACGGATCGGGTCTTTACCAAATCTCAGATGGGAAATGGTAACACCGCCGGACTTCTTGGAGTCATAATCAAAATATGCCTGAGCATACATATCGGTGTTGTCACCGATGATCTTGATGGAGTTCTTGTTAGCACCTACGGTACCGTCTGCACCAAGACCCCAGAACTTACAGCTGATGGTTCCTTCGGGAGCAACTGCGATTTCCTCGCCTGTAGGCAGGGACAGATTGGTTACATCATCAACGATACCGATGGTGAATACCTTCTTCTCGGTGTTGTTGTATACAGCAACGATCTGTGCAGGAGTGGTATCCTTGGAGCCTAAGCCGTAACGGCCGGTGTAGATCGGAACGTTGTGGAACTTGGTGTCACGGAGAGCTGCTACTACATCCAGGTACAGCGGCTCGCCCATAGCGCCGGGCTCCTTGGTTCTGTCAAGTACGGAGATCTTCTTAACGGTCTCAGGGATTGCTGCAACCAGCTTCTCTGCTACGAAAGGTCTGTACAGACGAACGATTACAAGACCAACCTTCTGGCCCTGTGCATTTAAGAAATCAATGGTCTCTTCGATGGTCTCGCATACGGAACCCATAGCGATGATAACCTGCTCAGCATCGGGAGCACCATAGTAGTTGAATAACTGATAATCTGTTCCAAGCTTCTCGTTTACGAGAGCCATCTTCTCTTCTACGATTGCAGGAAGTGCATTGTAGTAGGAGTTGCATGCTTCTCTTGCCTGGAAGAAGATATCGGGGTTCTGAGCAGAACCTCTCTGGCAGGGATGCTCGGGGTTCAGCGCGCGGCGTCTGAACGCATCAACTGCATCCATATCTACCATATCCTTCAGATCTTCATCATCCCATACTTCGATCTTCTGGTACTCGTGAGAAGTACGGAAACCATCGAAGAAGTTGATGAAAGGAACACGACCCTTGATTGCTGCACAGTGAGCAACGGGAGTTAAGTCCATAACTTCCTGTACGCTGCCTTCGCAGAGCATTGCCACACCGGTCTGACGACAGGCATAAATATCGGAATGATCACCGAAGATGGACAGCGCGTGGCTTGCAAGTGCACGGGCAGATACGTTGAATACACCGGGAAGCAGCTCGCCGGCAACCTTGTACAGGTTGGGGATCATTAAGAGCAGACCCTGGGATGCGGTGTAGGTAGTTGTCAGGGCGCCTGCTGCCAGAGATCCGTGTACAGCACCTGCTGCACCAGCCTCGGACTGCATCTCAGCCATCTTTACAGTCTGGCCGAACATGTTGAGCTTGCCCTGGGTTGCCCATTCATCCGTAGCTTCTGCCATCGGAGATGAAGGGGTGATGGGGTAGATGGCTGCCACGTCTGTGTATGCGTAGGAAGCATACGCTGCTGCGTGGTTACCATCCATGGTTTTCATTTTTCTTCCCATAGATATAATCCTCCTCTAAGTATATAAAGTTAAAATGAAAATTTTTAACTAGTCATCTTTCCCATTATACAATTTCCACAACAGGAATGTCAAACAAGTATCTTAAAAAATACATTTTTCGCATTCATTTTTTAGCGAAACAAAATTCTGCGATACATCCGCAATTTTTCTGTCCGCACCGCAGGATTCTGTTTTAAGGATCTGTTTCCCTTTCAGGAATTTTATTTTACGAAATCCTTTACCCTTGCTGCGATGCTTTCGCTGTCAAGGCCGTATTTCTTGATCAGTTCCTTTGCAGGACCGGATTCACCGTAAGTATCATTGATACCAATCTTCATTACCCTGGTGGGAAGCTTCTCGGAAAGAACATCACATACAGCGCTTCCAAGACCGCCGATCACAGAATGCTCCTCAACCGTTACAATCTTTCCGGTCTCCTTGGCAGCCGCCAGGATCAGTTCCTCATCAATGGGCTTAATGGTATGGATATTGATCACCTTTGCGTCGATACCCTCTTCCGCCAGCTTTGCAGCGGCTTCCAGAGATTCACTTACGCACAGACCGGTTGTCACAATGGTCACATCCTTGCCTTCGCGCTCAACAACACCCTTGCCGATCTCAAATTTGTAAGAAGCTTCATCATGGATTACCGGAACGGCAAGACGGCCAAACCGTAAGTATACAGGGCCCTCATATTCCACAGCAGCACGAACGGCTGCTCTTGCTTCCACATCATCTGCGGGAGAGATCACAACCATGCCGGGAATCGTTCTCATCAGAGCGATATCCTCGTTGCACTGATGGGTTGCACCGTCCTCACCTACAGAAATACCGGCATGAGTTGCACCGATCTTT
>CAKRJM010000138.1 GCA_934351765.1 uncultured Lachnospiraceae bacterium
AACAGGGCAAAGCAGAAGTTAGTCGTGCAATTCTTTTTCTGAAGCGTGGCAGTAGAAGTTACTAATGCAATCAACTTAAACGAAAAAAATTGATTTTGGGGTGAGAGTTTTTTTCCCTTTTTTGTACCTGTATAAGTGAAAGGCTTTTTAAGCTGGATTTTAAGACAAACAAGAGAGAGGAGGTTTTAAACGATATGTACGATACCGCAAGACGAGTCGAGATTGTAAAAAGACGTGTGCGTGAAAACAGCCGCCGAAAGCAGCGGTGCGGTATCTATGGGCTGTCCGCCGTGTGTTTACTCCTGTTTGTGATACTGATACAGACGATGAACACAGCAGTCGGTCCGGGACAGATCGCCGTGCAGGGTATATTCGGTGCGATGCTTTTGCGGGAGGATGTGGGCGGCTATGTTCTGGTGGCGGTAGCGGCGTTCACGCTGGCCGTGGTGCTGACAGTCATCTGTATGCGGCTGCATGAACGTGAGAAGAAAAAAGAAAAACGAGAACAGAAGGAGGACACAGTATGAAAAAATTCCTATCCCTGCTTTTGGCCATCTGTCTGCTGATGGTTCCCGTGCAGGCATTCGCCTAGGTAGGGGATATTTTACCGTCGGCAGGCTCAGCAGTGGAGACGAGCAGGCGGAGCGATGGAACGCTCGTCCTGAAAAACGATTATATCCGTGCGGAGCTGCATGGGGACGGGACGCTCACGACTGCTCCGGCCGCAGTAGCGGACAGTGCCGGACAGACAGATAAACAAAAGCCATTCTGTGAATTTATTACATATGAAGGGTATGGTTATGGAACAAGAGAGATTGTGCATCCCGCAAGTATTCGCCTGAAAAGCACAGAATTTGTGAACAAGACACCGAACGGTGCTGCAAAGGCAATTAAGGCAGAGTATGCCTTAACGGTCGAAGTATCCGGAAAATCCCTTTCCGGGACAGGCACGGTGTATCATGAGCTTGTGCAGCTTAAGGAGACGGAAGCATCGGAAGGCACCTGGGGCGTGATGACATCGGTTGATACGATCAGGATCAACAACAGGAGAGAGGACTTTATCGGCTCTTTGAGCGGAGATATGGGTGTTCAGTGGGGATATACGCTTGACGCCTTCAGCAGTATGGGTCATGGGAAGGCCACTGACGGTCCAGCTATCAAAATGAGCCGCACGATCTACAATTATGATCAGCAGGCAGAAATTTCAACAGAAAGCTCTGTTTTTACCAGTAAAGTAGAAAATCTGACGACATACCAATCGTTCCCGCAGGGGAGGGACTGGTGCTATAACTATATCACCGAGGTCTATGTGGATGGATATACCTGGGCAAATCCTTTTGTGGGACTGTCCGGATATTATAAAAATAAAACCATCAAAGCCTATCTGCCGGATACAGTCAGCGTAACGCCGGGCAGCAATCCTGCCAACACCTGCGTGGAGTGCAGGAATGAGATCGGTTACTGCTTCAGCGATGATGAAGCCTATTCCAATTCCGCACCTTTCCTCTGGGGCTTCCGCGATCTGGCAAAAGGCGCAGACGAAGTTCCTTCTGAACCGGACAAGGTGGATCGTTCCATGAATGCCCAGCGTCTCGCGGCCTTTGCTGTCGGGGAGGGTATAACAGTGGAATACATTGCCGATGATGCGGCACTGAATCTACTGAAGCAGCAGTACGGAAACCCCATTGCCATCATCAGCGGCGAGTATGAGAGTAAAAACGGCATGGAATTTACGTTTACCGGAGGTGCGGCTTTGCTCTCTCCGTCCGTGACGGCAACGTGGGATACTTCCAACCGAAATAATAAACTCGTGATCAAAAAGGATGGAACGGTTGAGCAGAGCGGTGTAAACCTGAATGCACCGAGCTTCAAGTTCTATCATCCGAAAAGTGGGAAAGAAAACAATTTGAGCATCCAGCTCACAAAGGACGGCTTTCAGTTTGGAATCAAGCCGGACGATAACAGCGCTGTGATCTATGTGGACATCCCTTACGCCACAGCGAAGCTGAAACAGGCCGCCGCTGACGCAGCGGGAAATCTGGTGTTCAGCGGTGACATCGGTTTTCAGACTGTATTTAACGGTGCAGCGTTCAGCCTTGAAAAGCTGGGATATGGCCTGAATGAAAAAAATGAATTTAAGGTCAACGGCGTCCATGCCACAGGAAGCTTTAATACGGCAGATCTGCTGGCGCTGGAGCTGATGAGCGTCGAGGGCGAGGTCAATACCTTCAAGGGTGAGGAACGCTATGCCTTCAGTCTGGAGCTGAACGCCTTCGATCTCTTTGAGACAGAGGCAGAGCTGGCGCTGGAGCGTGCCGCCAACGGAGGACTGATCCCGGATGAACTTTGGTTTTATGTCAAGGCCAATCCCGGTATCGTTTTAGTACCGCCGGTTCCGGTTGGACAGCTTAATGGCGGCGGTGCCGGGTTCAGGGATCTGGCGGCAACGGTGAACGGCGATTATTTCGCCATCCCGCCCCTCAAGCTGCGCGGTGCGCTGACGGGAAGCTACCTCCATCTCATTGAAGGAACCGGAAACATCGTTCTCGGACCAAGTGAAATATCCTTCAAAGCGACCGATGTGGGGATTGTGGGAGCGGGAGAAGCGACGCAGATCATTGACAGCTTCGGCTATACCCTCAAGCTCAACGGGCAGGAGCGGACGTATAAGGGAACGAATTATAAGGGCATTTACTTTGCAGGTTCAGAGGAACTCGCATTGGCCCTGCCAAGCAAAGCACTTGATATTATCGCACTGGATTCTTCCGTTGAGCTGGGTGCGTTTGGCGGCGTGAACGATACAAAGAGCAACCTGTATCTTGGTATCGGTGCAAACGGAACGGTGATCGGAAGACTGCAGCTTCCGAAGAATTTCTTTATTCCCTGTCTCAGAGGCAAGGCTTTGTCAAAAACGAATGTCGAACTTATTCTCGGCGGACAGACCGTTATCCCAATCAGGGGTGTCAGCGTTGCTGAGGGCATGAAGCAGGCATTCAGTAATATTGATGTGTATCTCGGTGCGATGACGCAGACAACAAACTGGCTCTATGATGTGCGTGCCTGGGCTGTTATTCCCAATATCATTGAAACCAACTTCCGAATGGGGGGAGGCTGGGATATTGAGGGCACGCTGTTTGGTAAGCTCGACAAATGGGATTGGACGGAGCATGATGTTGAACCTGTAGTGCAGGCTGTGTCCCTGGAAGCTGCCGAAGGAGCCGAAGCTGCCGAAGCTGCCGAAGCCGCCGAAGCCGCTGTTCCGATGAGAAGTTCAAACGTAACGGAAATTGAGGTGAGTGCCGGTCCGGACGAAACACCGTATATCCTGTTGGCATTTGACAGCAGCATGACCGAGGAGCAGATCAGGAACGCTTTAAAAATTAAAAAGGACAGCCAGGATATGGATATCAACTGGCTGGGAGATGACGTTGAAGTCAATCCTGCCTATTCCATCAACGCAGATACCGACATCATAAGGAATAATGAGGACGGGAAAGAATACCGTGTGGCGATCCTGCGTTTGAATGAGGGCGGAGCCTATCAGATCGATACCGGAGATCTTGCACTTCAGAAATCGGAGAGTGCTTCCGTCCTGCCATTTGAAAAGCTGAATTTGAGCCTGAACGGCGGTCAGCTGTCCGGTAAAATCGACTATGCCGAAACCGGTACAAGGTATGTGCTCCGTACCTATTTTTCCGACAGCAAGGGGGGCGCAGATTATCTGATCGAGGAACAGGAGGTATCAGACAGCTCAGGCATTTCAGTGCCGATTCCGCAGAGCGGTGCACTGGCTCCCACGGGCGAATACTATGTAACCTCGTTCCTGATGACAGAAAAGGAAGTTGATCTCAACGGGGATGGTATTCTGGAAAAGACTCTTGTTGCCATCGACAGCCAGCAATTTGACACTCCGATTTCCTATACTAACAGCAACCAGCCGGATGCACCTCAAAATGTTTCGCTGGAGCTTGCCGGAAACGAGGTTATGACAGCGGAATGGACCGCTGTGGCGGATGTGGATGGTTATGCTGTGCGTATTTATCAGAAGCAGAGTGATGGTACTTTTAAGGATACTGGCTTCGGCTATGATCTTGACGGGAATACCACCTCGATCGACATGGCGCTGACTGTAGGAGGAGAAGAAACAGCAGAATCCCCGAACTTATCCGCAAACGAGACGTATAAGGTGCGTGTGAGCGCATACAAAACGGTTGAGGGCGGAAAGTATTATAGTGCTGAAGCGGAATCTTCGGATCAATATCTGCCCCAATATACACCGCTGGATCTGATCCTCTCTGTAAATGGTACGACCTGCACAGCAGATGAAAACGGTGTGTACCACGCTTATGTGGGTGGCAGTGACAATGTGCTGATGGTAAACAGTACGACGGAGAATGCCACATACAAAGTCACGAGAATGGATACAAAAGCTGAAATCAGTGCAAATGCGGACGGTACAGGATTTGATATTCCCTCATTTGAGGGCAGTCTGATGTTCAAGATCGACGGCATTTCCGACATCCCGGGCAGTTCAGACGCAAAGGACGTGACCAGCGTATTTCTGCTGGTAAGCATGGATGAAACAGCTCCTGTGCTGACGCTCTCTGCCCCGGTGTTTTACGCAGACAGTGATACAGGCGATTATGAAATTACCGGTACATCAGACGCAGGAAGCGAGATCCTTTATGGCGATAATAAGGAATCGGTTCATGTGGGAAGCGACGGAACCTTTACCATCTCCGGTAACCTGGAGGACAACAGTGGTGTTCTTGCCCTCTTCGCACAGGACGGAGTGGGTAACCGATCTGCATCGCAGTTTGCACTGATTACGAAGCAGAACGGTACTGTCGAACACAAGGTTACTGTCACCACAGAGGGTAACGGAACAGCTTCTGCAAGCCTCTCCACCGCTTCGGAGGGGATGGAGATCACCCTGAGTGCCACGCCTGCCACGGACTGCCGCTTTAAGGAATGGCAGGTCATCAGCGGCAATGTGACTATCATCGACAACCGGTTTATCATGCCTGACAGCGACGTAGAAATCAAGGCCATCTTTGAAAAAAACGGAGATGAAAGTAATCCGCATACCCACGTTTGGAGTGCGTGGACCTCCAATGGCGATGGAACACATACCCGCATCTGTTTAGAAGACAGCAGCCATACCGAAACGGCAAGCTGCTCCGGCGGAACTGCCACCTGCACAGAAAAAGCAAAATGTAAGGACTGTGGGATGGAATACGGAGAAATAGGGAAGAGGCATGACCTTGTGCATCACAAAGCACAGCCGGCTACCGTTTCCCAGACAGGCAGCATCGAGTACTGGCAGTGCAGTAGCTGCGGCAAATATTTTGCAGACAGTGCGGCAGCCAGGGAAATTGCCTGGGCAGACATTATAACAGCCAAAGTAACAGGCAGTCAGCCGAACGCCAATTCTCCGCATACAGGAGACAGTTCCCATATAGGATTATGGCTGTTTATGCTCTGTGCATCTGCCGGAGCAGTGGCTGTCATGATAATGATAAAACGACGCAAGGAAAAGTAAACAGACGGGAAAAGGATAAAGGAATAAATACCACCAGTCGAGAGTGATATGTCCCCTGTCAAGTAGACAGAGGGCATATCAGAGGCCGGTGGTATTTTTATAGCCATTTTCCAGAAGAAATGAAAATAAAAAGGCCAGGGATCAGGGACAGATATAG
>CAKRJM010000139.1 GCA_934351765.1 uncultured Lachnospiraceae bacterium
GCTTGGGGAGTATGTGACAATCCAGGAGGAGGAAGCAGGGGTGCATTTCCTTATGCACATCAAAACCTCTTTGAAGGAGGAGGTTCTTGTGGCGGAGGCGAAATCCAGGGGCATCCGTCTGGCGCCCATGTCCGGCTATTATTCCGGCGGCAGGGCGGAACAATATGAAAATACATACGTGATGAATTATTCGTCGGTCAATCCGGAGCAGATGGAGCGGGCGGCACAGGTGCTGTATAAGATCGTGTCAAAGAAAACAGGGGAAGCTGAATGAAAATACAGGTGTCCGTCATAATATTTAGAAAAACGTACGGAGGCAGGTATGACGGACGAAAAGCTGGAAAATTCGCTGAATCTTGCACTGCGTGTTCCCGAAGCAGAGCGGGAGCGCTCTCTGGATCTGAAGACAGGGTATGATCCGGCAGAAAAATCGTGGGATCTCATCGTCAAATATACGGGGGATATTCAGCGGCTGGCAGCAGGAGCAGTTCAGATCACAGAGCTTCTCGGCGGTTATGCGGTGGTCACGCTGCCGGAGGTACTGGTAGAACCCTTTTCCAGACAGCCGGAGATTACCTATGTGGAAAAGCCGAAGGGGCTGTGCTTTGCGTCGGCAGAGGGACGGCAGGAGTCCTGTGTGAACGGATTACAGACCGGAGCGGCGGGACTGTTCGGGGCAGGCATCATGATCGCGGTCATTGATTCCGGCATCGATTACCGGCTGGAGGATTTTCAAAACCGGGACGGAACCAGCCGGATCGCATGGCTCTGGGATCAGACCATAGACGGAAATCCGCCGGCAGGCTACGGGATCGGAACAGAGTTTTCTGCGGAACAGATCAACGAAGCGTTAAGAACAGGAAATCCGCTGGGAGCGGACGGAAGCGATTCCGGTGATCCGGAAAATCATGGAACGCCGGTGGCTGCCATTGCAGCTGGAAACGGAGGAAGAGGAGGAATCCGATATCGAGGCATGGCGCCGGAGTCGGTCCTTCTGGTTGTAAGGCTGGAAAACCGGGACGGCGGATTTCCCCGGACCACGGAGCTCCTCATGGGAATTGATTATGCAGTACGGAAGATGCTGGAAACGGGCGTCCCCATGGTGATCAATCTGAGCTTTGGAAACAGCTACGGTTCCCATGAAGGAACTTCGCTGCTGGAAACATATCTGGATCTGGTTTCCGGACTGGGGAGGCTGACCATCTGCGTGGGAAGCGGAAACGAGGGCATTGGTTTCGGCCATGCGGCAGGACAGTTACAAAATCCGAAGGAGCGGCCGTTGACAAATCCCGGGCTGACTGGCGGAAGCGGACAGTCCGGCTCTCCGGGAGAAAACGAAGGAACGGAGATCATTCGATTTGCGGTAGGGTTATATGAAACCGGTCTGAATCTTCAGATCTGGAAATCCTATGTGGATAAGGTAAGAATCTATCTGGTAACGCCAAGGGGACAGCGGTTCGGTCCGCTTGGGCAGGGGCAGACCATGACACGTTACCGGACAGAGGAATCGGAAATCTATGTTTATTACGGGGAACCGATCCCCTACAGCACTGCTCAGGAGATCTATCTGGATCTGATCCCGACAGAAGCGTATCTGGAAAGCGGAATCTATCTGTTACAGCTTGTGCCGGAGAAGATCGTGGACGGGCGGTACGATCTCTGGCTTCCGGGAGAAGCTGTCCGCGGGCGTGCCACCCGGTTTTTAAGTCCCGCACCGGATACGACATTGACCATTCCCGCCACTGCGGCGCGGGTCATCACAGTAGGTGCCTATGACAGCCGATACGGTGCTTATGCCGATTTCTCCGGGCGTGGCTATACCCGCGTTACCAATCAGGTCAAGCCGGATCTTACCGCTCCCGGTGTTGGAATTGTCACTGCCAGCTCCGGGGGCGGTTATACTCCTGTGACCGGAACCTCCTTTGCCACGCCCTTTGTTTCAGGAGCGGCGGCGATTTTAATGGAATGGGGGATCATCCGCGGAAATGATCCTTACCTGTACGGAGAAAAGCTGAAAGCGTACCTCCGCAGCGGCGCCAGGCCTCTGGCCGGATTTGCCGCATATCCCAATCCGCAGGTCGGGTATGGAGCATTGTGCGTGGAAGAAAGCCTGCCTTAAACAAGCATTGAACATTTCGGGCAAAAAGAGTATAATCAGTTCTGGCTGAAAAAAAGAATACAAACAAATACGACGAGAAACGCTTCCTGACTGAGTCCGGCGGGGAGGAGAAATAATGAGGAACGATATCATGAGCGAAAAACGAGGGAAGAAGACAGTCCTGCTGGCAGACTTCGGCATGATCTTTACGGCCCTGGTCTGGGGATTTGCCTTTGTGGTGGTGAAGGATTCGGTGGACAGTGTGCCGCCGGTTTATATGCTGGCATTCCGCTTTACCATTGCATTTCTGGGGCTGGCGCTGGTCTTCTGTAAAAAGATTCCGATGATCCGGAAATCAGATCTGGCCTGCGGGTCATTCTTAGGATTCTGGCTGTTTATCAGTTATTTTTTCCAGACTGTGGGGATCCAGTATACAACGGCGGGGAAAAATGCGTTTTTGACGACGATCTATGTGGTGATCATACCGTTTTTGAGCTGGATCATTGCGAAGAAGCGGCCGGACCGGTACTGTGTGGCAGCGGCCATTCTTGCCATTGTGGGGATCGGGCTGCTTTCCCTTCAGGGAGATCTGACTATGAACATCGGGGATGTGCTGACCATCGTCTGTGGATTTGGTTATGCATTTCATATGTTTTTTATCGACCGGTTTACAGAGAAGCATGATCCCATCATCATGACCCTGCTTCAGATCGGGACGGCTGCGCTGATATCCTGGATCGTTTCACCGTTCATGGACGGTGCATTTCCTGTGGCGGTGTTTACACCCCGCGCCATGTCGGGCATGCTTTATCTGGGGCTGGTCAGCACTATGGTGGCATTCCTTCTTCAGAATGTCTGCCAGAAGTATACGACAGCCACCTCGGCATCGCTGTTTCTGTCGCTGGAATCGGTGTTTGGCGTACTCTGCTCGGTGATCTTTCTGAAGGAGCACATGACACCTCGGATGATCTTTGGCTGTGTACTGCTGTTCACAGCAATCATTCTGGCGGAAACAAAGCTGTCGTTTTTAAAGTCAAAAAGCGGGAACAATAAAATAAGAAGAAAGGGAGCAGCATGAAAGAGATCAGAAAGCGGAACGAAGTGCCGAAGGAAGCATCCTGGGCAACAGAGGATATTTTTCAGACGCCGGGGGAATGGGAGCAGGCCATGGAGGCACTGAAACAGGAATTGGGACAGTATGAGACATACCGTGGTCATCTGGCGGACGGCGCAGAAAAGCTGTACGGCTGTCTTCGGTTTGATGAGCATGTGAGCATGGAGTTAGACCGGCTTTACAGCTATGCCCATCTCAATGCCGATGTGGACACGGCGGATCAGCGGTACCAGCAGATGGTCGGAAGAGCTCAGAGTCTCTGGGTGGCGGTTGCATCGGCATCTTCCTTTATCAGTCCGGAGATCGCGGCGATTCCGGAGGAGCACCTGAATATGCTTCGTCAGGATCCGGCGGCGGATCACAGCTTTGAACGGACGCTGGAGCTGATCCTGCGGGAAAAGGCCCACACCAGAAGTCCGGAGGTGGAGGAGCTTCTGGCGGATGCCGGAGAGATGGCAGACGGTGCGTCCCAGATCTTTAAAATGTTCAACAATGCTGACCTGAAATTTCCGGTGATACGGAATGAAAACGGGGAAGAGATCCAGCTCACCCACGGACGCTATACGTCTCTTCTGGAAAGCAGGGACCGGCGGGTGCGTGAGGATGCCTTCCATGCTATGTACGGAGCGTTTGGGGCATATCGGAATACACTGGCGGCTACGTTTCAGGCGAATGTAAGGCAGGCAGCGTTTTACGCGAAAGCGAGACGGTATCCGTCAGCGCGGGCTTATTATCTGGCAGATGCCAATATTCCGGACTCTGTTTATGATACATTAATTGAGACGGTGCGGGAGCATAATCCGCTCATGTACCGTTATGTGGCACTGCGGAAAAAGCTGCTGGGTGTTCCGGAGCTTCATATGTATGATCTGTATACGCCGCTGGTGCCGCAGACCGATATCCGTGTGCCCTTCGAGGAGGCAAAGGAGATTGTCCTGGAGGCACTGAAGCCCATGGGGGAGCCTTATCTTTCCGCATTTCGGGAAGGACTGGAAAACCGGTGGATCGATCATATGGAAAATGAAGGGAAGCGGAGCGGTGCCTACTGTGCCGGCCCTTACGGGACACATCCCTTTGTGTTAATGTCCTACCAGAGTACATTGGACAATGTATTTACGCTGGCTCATGAGATGGGACATGCCATGCACTCCTGGTTTTCCAATGAGACGCAGACATATACCAACTCGCAGTATAAGATCTTTGTAGCGGAGGTGGCATCTACCTGTAATGAAAATCTGCTGAATCATTATCTGCTGGATCATGCAAAGGACCGGAACGAGCGTGCCTATATTCTGAACCATTTTCTGGATGGCTTTAAGGGAACCGTCTTCCGTCAGACCATGTTTGCGGAGTTCGAGAAAAACGCCCATGAGATGGCGGCGGCTGGAGAGGTTCTGACCGCGGATACGCTCTGTGGAATGTATCAGAGACTCAATGAGGATTATTTCGGGGACGGGATCGTGGTCGATCCGGAGATCAGCCTGGAATGGGCAAGGATTCCTCATTTTTATACGCCGTTTTATGTATATCAGTATGCCACCGGTTTTTCGGCGGCCATTGCCCTTTCGGAGCGTATTTTAAATGGCGGGAAGCAGGCAGTGGAGGATTACATGGGCTTCTTAAAGGGCGGCTGCAGCAAGGATCCGATTGACCTTCTGGCAGGATCAGGGGTGGATATGCGTACACCGGAACCGGTGCGGGCAGCTATGAAGGCCTTTGAGTCGGCCCTTACCGAGCTGGAAGAGCTGCTGGGCTAGAAAAAATTACGAAAATATTAAGAAAAAAGTGCTGTTTTTTCGTCCATGGCATGGAAAAGTATGATATGATGATGCCAGAAGAATAATAAGGATGAGGTGGGAGAGTATGAATCAGTATGACGCAGTATGCATGAGAAAATCAGTCAGACGTTTTAAAATGGAACTCCTGCCTCAGGCTTTTTTTAAAAATCTCCGGAAATTTGAGCAGGGATTACAGCCGCTGGAGCCGGAGCTTTCCTACAGCATCGAGATCGTAGATGCCATGGGAAGCGGTGCAAAGTTCAAAGGTATGTTCCGGGTGAAAGCCCCGTATTATCTGGTATTCTATTCTGTTCCGGGAGCAGGAGCCATGACCAATGCCGGGTATCTGATGGAACAGCTTGTTTTGTATATGACGGCCAGGGAAGTAGGAACCTGTTATCAGGGAGCGCTTTCCGTGAAAGGCATTGAGGAGCCGGAGGGCATGGAACCGCTGATGGTCCTGGCGTTCGGAATGGCGGACGAGCCGGTATACCGGGAAATGGTCCGGGCAAAACGGCTGCCCTTTAAGGAGCTGTGTGTGTTCAGGGAGGATTCCAC
>CAKRJM010000140.1 GCA_934351765.1 uncultured Lachnospiraceae bacterium
TCCTTGCATTCCATCCGTTCCTATGTTAAACTGTTCCTTGCGTATCATAAAATAATGAAGAAAAAAATGTGAGAGGAACAGATTTATTATGGAAAAGCATCATCATCACAGAAGTACCTTTTCCGGCAAACTGGGCTTTGTGCTGTCGGCGGCAGGAGCCTCAGTAGGGCTGGGAAATATCTGGAGATTCCCGTATCTTGCGGCCAAGTATGGAGGAGGGATCTTTTTACTGGTATATATCATTCTGGCACTGACCTTCGGATATACCATGATTGTAGCGGAGACGGCACTGGGACGTATGACGAGAAAAAGCCCGGTAGGGGCGTTTGCCAGATTCGGAAAGAATGGGTTTCTGTCCTTTGGCGGCTGGATCAATGCCATCATTCCGATCCTGATCGTACCCTACTATTCTGTGATCGGCGGCTGGGTGATCAAGTATCTGGCGGAGTATGTCCGCGGAAACGGCGCAGCGCTGGCCGCAGACGGCTATTTCGGCGCGTTTATTTCCAATGGTGTATCTACAGAGATCTGTTTTGTGATCTTTGCACTTCTGACTGTGGGAATTATTTATGCCGGTGTGCGAAACGGCGTGGAGCGGGTCTCCAAGTTTATGATGCCGGTGCTGGTGGTGTTATCGGTGATCATTGCTGTTTATTCCATTACAAGACCGGGGGCCCTGGAGGGTGTGAAGTATTTTCTGGTGCCCAATGTAAAGAATTTCTCCTGGATGACCGTTGTGGCGGCCATGGGACAGATGTTTTATTCCTTATCCATCGCCATGGGGATCCTGGTGACCTTTGGCTCTTATATGAAGGTGGAGGTGTTTGATACGGCGATTGCTGTCATGGCCGGACTCATGATCATTCCGGCGGTGTTTGCGTTTTCCAGCGGAGATCCCGATACCCTTCAGGCCGGACCGTCTCTGATGTTTATTACGATTCCCAAGGTGTTTGCCAGCATGGGACTGGGAACCGTGGTCGGAATTATGTTCTTTGTACTGGTGCTCTGCGCGGCGCTCACCAGCTCCATTGCCCTGACGGAAAGTGCAGTTTCCACATTTCAGGACGAGCTTCACTGGGGAAGAAAGAAGGCAACCGTAATTGTCGGCGTGATCATGCTGGCACTGGGGACGCTGTCGTCCCTGGGCTATGGCCCCCTTGCCATGGTGAAGATCATCGGCATGCAGTTCCTGGATTTCTTTGATTTTCTGACGAACTCTGTGATGATGCCCATTGCGGCCATTGCCACCTGCCTGCTGGTATCCCGTGTGGTGGGAGTAAAGAAAATCGAAGAAGAGGTGACCCTGGAGGGCGGAGCTTTTAAGCGGAAGAGGATTTTTAATTTCATGATCAAATATCTCTGTCCGATCTTTGCGGCAATCATTTTATTAAGCTCTGTGGCAAACGCATTTGGATGGATCTCCATGTAACAGGAGGAAGGTTTACAATGAAATGGAAAAAATATACCATTGAGACAACAACAGAAGCCATCGATCTGATCAGCAGTATGCTGGAGGAGCAGGGCGTGGAGGGCATCGAGATTCAGGACAATGTGCCGCTGACCGATGAGGATACCAAGGGAATGTTTATTGACATTCTTCCGGAGCTCCCGCCCGATGACGGAACCGCGTCGGTGTCCTTTTATCTGGAAATGGATGCGGACGAGGCGGCAATTCTGGCCGGAGTTCAGGAAGGACTTTCGGAGCTTCGCCTGTTCATCAATGTGGGTGAGGGAACCATTACCTGTGAAGAAACCGAGGACAAGGACTGGGTCAACAACTGGAAGCAGTATTTCCACCCCTTTACGGTCGATCAGATTCTGATCAAGCCCACCTGGGAGGAAGTCCCGGAGGAGCATAAGGATAAGCTGATGATCGAAATCGATCCCGGAACCGCATTCGGAACGGGCTCCCATGAGACGACCCAGCTTTGCATCCGCCAGATCCAGAAGTATCTGAAGCATGGCGACAGGGTACTGGATGTTGGAACCGGAAGCGGGATCCTTGCCATTGCGGCACTGAAGCTGGGGGCAGGCAGTGCATTCGGAACAGATCTGGACGAGAATGCGATTACTGCGGCCAGAGAAAATGCTGAGGTGAACAGGATCAGCGAAGCAGACTTTGGTCTGGTTCAGGGCAATATCATTGATGATGAGGAGATCCAGAAGGCAGCAGGGCTTGGCTGTTATGATATCGTGGTGGCGAATATTCTGGCGCCGGTCATCATCATGCTTCAGGGTGAGGCGGCACGGCATCTGAAGCCGGGCGGAATCTTTATCACCTCCGGAATCATCAATACCAAGGAGGAGGATGTAAAGGACGCCTTTGCGGCCAACAGTGACTGGGAGATTCTGGAGATCACGCATCAGAATGACTGGGTATCTGTTACAGCAAAAAAGAGAGGTTAGCCATGTATCTGTTTTTTGTGGATCATGATCAGATCGGTGAGAAGGAAGCACGGATCACCGGTTCTGATGTGAATCATATTAAAAATGTACTGCGGTTAAAGCAGGGGGATAAGCTCCGGATCAGTGACGGTGCATCGCTCTGCTATAACTGCCGCATCGAGGCGTTTTCCGAGGACGGTGTCCATGTGGAGCTGCTGGAAAAGGACGAGGACGGAACGGAGCTTCCGGCTCAGATCGTGCTGTTCCAGTGCCTGCCCAAGGGTGACAAGATGGAGCTGGTAGTGCAGAAAAATGTGGAGCTTGGAATCAGCCGGATCATTCCGGTGGCATCGAAGCGCTGCGTAGTGAAGCTGGATGCGAAAAAGGCGGAGGCCAAGGTACGCCGATGGAATGCCATTTCGGAAAGTGCGGCCAAGCAGTCCAAGCGGACGGTGATCCCGGAGGTGGCTCCGGTGATGACCTTTAAGGAAGCAGTGGATGCAGCGGCAGATTTTGACTGTAAGCTGTTCCCCTATGAGAATGCCGAAGGAATGGCTTATACAAAGCAGGTTCTCGCAGGCGTGAAGCCGGGAACCAGAACGGCCGTGTTCATCGGGCCGGAGGGCGGCTTTGAGGATGAGGAAGTGGCATATGCAAAGGAGCGGGGCTTCTGTCCCATTACGCTGGGACGGCGGATCCTGCGGACGGAAACGGCAGGCATGGCGCTTTTGGCGGCGCTGATGCTGCAGCTGGAAAAGTAGAGGAAGCTATGGAAGCATATCTGGATAATTCGGCCACGACAGTGGCGCTCCCTGAGGTAAGGGATATTGTGGTAAAGACCATGATGGAGGACTATGGAAATCCGTCCTCTCTTCATAAAAAAGGCATGGAAGCCGAGCAGTATGTAAAGGCGGCGGCGGAGCGGATCGCAAGGACCCTGAAGGCAAAGCCTTCGGAGATCGTGTTTACCTCCGGCGGGACCGAGTCCAACAACATGGCCATCATCGGTGCAGCCAGGGCAAACCGGCGGGCAGGAAAGCATATTATTACATCGACCATCGAACATGCCTCCGTTTACAATGTATTTGGCTATCTGGAGGAAGAGGGATATCGTGTAAGCTATATCCCTGTGGATGAAAACGGTCATCTGAAAGAAAAGGAGCTGGAGGCAGCCATTGATGAGGAGACCACGCTGGTTTCGGTGATGTACGTCAACAACGAGGTCGGATCGGTGAATCCCATCGAGGAGATCGGTGCGCTGATCAAACGGAAAAATCCGAAAACGATTTTTCATGTAGATGCGATCCAGGCATACGGAAAATACCGGATCAATCCGAAAAAGGAGCATATCGATCTGCTTTCGGTGAGCAGTCACAAGATCCACGGCCCCAAGGGCGTCGGCTTTTTATATATCAAGGACGGAACGAAGATTGTTCCGGTTGTCTACGGCGGCGGCCAGCAGAAGGGCATGCGCTCCGGAACGCATAATGTTCCGGGAATTGCCGGGCTTGGTGTGGCAGCGGAGAAGATCTATGAGGATCATGAGGCGAAGATCGCCCGGATGTATGAGATTAAAAAGGAATTTGTGAAACTTGTGCAGGAGCTTCCGGAGACGAAGATCAATGGACTGACCGATGAGCAGAGCGCGCCCCATGTGGTGAGTGTGAGCTTTGCGGGAGTGAGAAGCGAGGTGCTTCTCCACGCCCTGGAGGAGCGGGGGATTTATGTGTCCTCCGGTTCGGCCTGCTCCTCCAACCACCCGGCGGTAAGCGGAACCCTCCGCGGAATCGGTGTGGAACGGGAGCTTCTGGATTCTACGCTGCGATTCAGCTTCAGCATATTTACCACAGAGGAGGAGATCCGGTACTGTGCGCAGATGCTTTCCGAGCTTCTGCCGGTACTGAGACGATACAGGAGGAAATAGCATGTTTGCACATGACAATTTGTTTCATGCGTTCTTGATTAAATATGCGGAGATCGGGATTAAGGGAAAGAACCGGTATCTGTTCGAGGATGCACTGTTAAAGCAGATCCGCTTTGCCCTGCGGGATACCGAAGGTGATTTTACCGTAAGAAAGGAAAACGGCCGTGTTTATGTGGAAGCAGGCGCTGCCTTTGATTTTGATGAGGTGGTGGAAAAGCTCCAGCATGTATTCGGAATCGCCGGGATCTGTCCTATGGTGCAGTTTGATGACAACGGCTTTGAGGATATCAGGGAACGTGTCATTGATTATATCAAAAAGGTCCATCCGGAAGGAAACTTCACCTTTAAGGTACAGACCAAGCGGGCCAACAAGAAGTTTCCTATGGAGTCCAATGAGGTCAATGCTGATCTGGGCGAGGCCATTCTGGACGCATTCCCGACCCTTTCCGTGGATGTCCATGAGCCTGATGTGTTTTTCTATGTGGAGCTTCGTGACCGGATCAATCTGTATTCCAGGATCATTCCCGGCCCCGGAGGCATGCCGGTGGGAACAGCCGGTAAGGCCATGCTTCTGTTATCCGGCGGAATTGACAGCCCGGTGGCAGGCTGGATGGTGGCAAAGCGCGGCGTAAAGATCGACGCGGTTTATTTCCATGCGCCGCCCTATACCAGTGAGCGTGCAAAGCAGAAGGTGGTGGATCTGGCCAGGCTGGTTTCCCGCTATGCCGGTCCCATGGATCTTCATGTGATCAACTTCACGGATATCCAGCTTTATATTTACGATCAGTGCCCGCATGATGAGCTGACGATCATCATGCGCCGTTATATGATGCGGATCGCAGAGGCGATTGCCGAGGAGAACGGCTGTCTTGGCCTGATCACGGGAGAGAGCATCGGCCAGGTGGCCAGCCAGACGCTTCCCAGTCTTGCCTGTACCAACGAAGTATGTACGATGCCGGTATTCCGTCCGGTGATCGGTTTTGACAAGCAGGACATCGTGGAGATTGCCCAGAAGATCGATACCTTCGAGACCTCGATCCAGCCCGGTGAGGACTGCT
>CAKRJM010000141.1 GCA_934351765.1 uncultured Lachnospiraceae bacterium
GAAGCGAGACTACCGTGAAAACCAGCGTCCACGAAGTATTTTGAAAAAAGAGCGGGTACATATCGCAACCAATACAACTACGGTGTTATTTGACCGTCTGAACAAGCAGCAATAAAAATACAAGGATATATAAGGCGCAGCTCTTAAAAGTATTATCATTTAGCAAGTAACGTTGCCATGCTAATGGTAGCGTCCGGCTTATCTATTTGTCCTTCCTAGGACAGGCGGGGCTTTACATGGTTCATAAAATATCTCCGTATAAAAAATGTCTCCCCTGGGTCACATCGTTGAGAGGTGCGGGGAGTCCTGTTGATACTATTATATGAATAAACATCTGTGGGCTGATCATTTCCTGTTAATTAAGGCGGTATCTCAGTGCTTATTTTGCCAGTACTGCCTTATGGAATACTTTCTTTCCCTTTCGGATCTTGACACCGGCTTCCAGAGCAGTCTTTGTAACCTTGGTGTCGAGGGCTGCCTTTTCGTCATCAATGGTGACGCCGCCCTGCTGAACGAGACGTCTTGCCTCGCTTCTGGTGGGAGCCAGCTTGCAGGCCATCATCAGATCCAGGATTCCGATGGCATCCTCGGTGAGCTGATCTTCGGAGATCTCAGTGGTAGGCATATCGGAATCATCGCCGCCGCCCATGAACAGTGCGTGGGATGCGGTCTTGGCCTTGTCGGCTTCCTCTTTGCCGTGAACCAGACAGGTCAGCTCGTAAGCCAGAATCTCTTTTGCTGTATTCAGCTGACTGCCCTCCCAGCTGTCCATCTTGTCGATTTCTTCCAGAGGCAGGAAGGTGAGCATACGGATGCACTTTAAGACGTCGGCATCGCCGATGTTGCGCCAGTACTGGAAGAACTCGAAGGGAGAGGTCTTATTGGGATCCAGCCATACGGCGCCCTTGGCGGTTTTGCCCATCTTTTTGCCTTCGGAATTCATTAAGAGGGTGATGGTCATGGCATAAGCGTCATCTCCCAGCTTCCGGCGGATCAGCTCGGTGCCGGCCAGCATGTTGGACCACTGGTCATTGCCGCCGAACTGCATGTTGCAGCCGTAGTTCTGATGCAGGTAGTAAAAGTCGTAAGCCTGCATGATCATGTAGTTGAACTCCAGAAAGCTTAAGCCCTTTTCCATTCTCTGCTTGTAGCACTCGGCGCGGAGCATGTTGTTGACGGAGAAGCAGGCGCCCACATCGCGGAGCAGATCCACATAGTTCAGCTTCAGAAGCCAGTCGGCGTTGTTGACCATGATGGCCTTGTCTTCGCCGAATTCAATGAAACGCTCCATCTGTTTTTTGAAGCAGTCGCAGTTGTGGTCGATGGTTTCCTTTGTCATCATGGAACGCATGTCGGTACGGCCGGAAGGGTCACCTACGTGGCCGGTGCCGCCGCCGATGAGGACGATGGGCTTGTTGCCTGCCATCTGGAGACGCTTCATGAGACAGAGTGCCATGAAATGTCCCACATGGAGAGAGTCTGCGGTGGGATCAAAGCCAATGTAGAAACGGGCATTTCCCTTGTTGATCAGTTCCCGGATCTCCGGTTCGTCTGTGACCTGGGCAATGAGGCCGCGGGCCTGTAATTCTTCATAGATCTGCATAATGATAGTCCTTTCTCAGAAAACATAGTGAAATAAAAATACCCTCTGTCCCATGGACAGAGGGCAAAAGTTTCGCGGTACCACCTCTTTTTGAACTGCCTTCGCAGACAGCTCCTCATCGGGAACTTTTATCCGGATCGGACAAGCATTCCTCTGCGCAGTAACGGGCGCGTCCGGTCAGCCTTACTGAGATTCCTGTTGGGGCGGACAGCTCCGAGATGTATTCAGAACGGAACCGCCTGTACCCTTTCACCGACCGGGAACTCTCTGGAAAGCGGGGAAACCGTCTTACTTCTTCTCATCACAGCGTTTTGTTATAACACTAACTGGATTATAGCAGAAAAAATAAAAAAAGCAAGGGGAAAATGATAAAAAAGAAAGCAGGTAAAATACCAGACAAAATGCCCCGGTCCGGAAAAGAGACCAGGGCATGGAGGATACGGAGAAATTAATGGGCTTCGCTGTATTCCAGGGCTGCAGCCACGAATCCGCGGAACAGCGGATGGGGGCGGTTGGGACGGGACTTGAATTCCGGGTGCGCCTGGGTGGCAATGAACCAGGGATGGCTCTTTAGCTCGATCATCTCAACGATCCGTCCGTCAGGGGAGATGCCGGAGAGAGTCAGGCCCTTTTCCACCATGACTTTACGGAAGTCGTTGTTGACCTCGTAGCGGTGACGGTGGCGCTCGTGGATCAGTTCGGTACCATAAAGCTCATAGGCCTTTGTGGTCTTGTCCAGAACGCAGGGGTAGGAGCCGAGCCGCAGGGTTCCGCCGATGTCCTCGACACCGTCCTGATCGGGCATCAGATGGATCACGGGGTGCGCCGTCTGAGGATCCAGCTCTACGCTGTGTGCATCGCCGTAGCCGACCACATCACGGGCAAATTCCACGATGGCAAGCTGCATGCCGAGGCAGAGTCCCAGGAACGGAATGTTGTTTTCACGGGCATATTTGATGGCCTGGATCTTTCCTTCGATGCCGCGGCTGCCGAATCCGCCGGGAACGAGGATTCCGGATACATCACCCAGAAGCTCTGCCGCGTTGGATTCATTGACTTCTTCGGAATTGACCCATTTGATGGTCACATCGGCACGGTTGGCAACGCCGCCGTGATGAAGTGCCTCAACAACGCTGATATAAGCATCATGAAGCTGGATATATTTTCCGACAAGAGCCACAGTGACCTTCTTCTTCGGATGCTTCCAGGCATCGATCATGGCCTTCCATTCGGACAGATCCGGCTCCGGGCAGTCCAGCTCCAGGCACTGACAGGCAACCTCGGCCAGATGCTCCTGTTCCATAGCGAGGGGCGCTTCATATAAAATATCCACATCAAGGTTCTGAAGTACATGGCTGGCGGGAACGTTACAGAACAGCGCGATCTTGGAGCGGAGCTGCTGGTCCAGGGGATATTCGGAACGGCAGACGATGATATCAGGCTGGATGCCGATTCCCTGAAGCTCCTTGACACTTGCCTGGGTGGGCTTTGTTTTCAGCTCGCCGGAAGCCTTTAAGTAGGGAATCAGAGTGACATGGATCAGAATGGCATTTTCATGACCGACATCATGCTGGAACTGACGGATCGCCTCCAGAAACGGCTGGCTTTCGATGTCGCCGACGGTACCGCCCACCTCAATGATGGCGATTTCCGTGTCCTTGGTGGTGTAGTTCCGGTGAAACCGGTCCTTGATCTCATTTGTGATATGAGGGATAACCTGTACTGTTCCTCCGCCGAAATCTCCGCGGCGTTCTTTGGACAGAACCGACCAGTAGATCTTGCCGGTGGTCACGTTGGAGTTCTTTGTGAGACTTTCGTCGATGAAGCGCTCGTAATGGCCGAGATCCAGATCAGTCTCCGCGCCGTCATCGGTGACAAATACCTCGCCGTGCTGGATCGGGTTCATGGTTCCGGGGTCGATGTTGATATAAGGGTCAAACTTCTGCATGGTGACGTTGTAGCCCCTGGCCTTTAACAGACGTCCCAGAGAGGCCGCCGTGATTCCTTTGCCAAGGCCGGATACCACGCCGCCGGTAACGAACACATACTTTACAGGCATACTTATCCTCCTTTTTTCATAGTGAAGCGGTATGTTGAAAAAAATAACTAAGACATTATACAACTATGGAAACAAGAATACCAGAGTTTTTTGTGATTTTTTTGAGTTCAGAAAAAATTTTGACGAACATGAGATGGAACAAAAAGAGAAAATGTCGTTCAGTTTATAAATCGTTAAGAAATGTGAACAATTTTTCACGGAGGGATATATTGATTTCTTTTTGAAATGCTTTATAATGGTAAAGACAGCCGCTTTCGAAGAGGTCTGCCGGTATGCGGCGGATGTACCGTGGAAAACGGATGAAGAGATGAGATAAAGGAGAAAAGTATGAATAATCCCAACCAGAACCGGAACCAGAAGGGGAACGGGAATGGAAACAAGCCGGGAAAGAACAACCAGATGATTCTGCTTCTGGTGATCGCAGCGGTGGTCACGCTGCTTTGTGTTTCCATAATGAGCAGTTTCCTGTCCGATGGAACCAGGACAGAGGTGGCATACAGTGATTTTATCCAGATGGTAAAGGACGGGAAGGTAGAGTCTGTCGTGATCAGGGATGATGAGATCCAGATCACACCGAAAAACGGATATTCCGTGAAGAGTACCGAAGACTCGCCGTTCTATTATCTTCAGACAGAGTCTTATTATACTGTAAAGGTGGAGGACCCGGATCTGACACAGATACTCCTGGATAATGGAGTGGAGGTAAAAGGAAAGAAGCCCAGTACCAATTCAACGATCCTGGATATTCTTTTGGTCTATGTGCTTCCCATCGCCCTTGTATGGGTATTCCTGATGTTTATTATGAAGCGCTCCGGCGGGGGCGGCGTTATGGGCGTCGGGAAGAGCAACGCCAAGCTGTATGATGTCCAGAGGGAGACCGGTGTTTCCTTTAAGGATGTGGCCGGACAGGATGAGGCCAAGGAGTCTCTCCAGGAGATCGTGGATTTCCTTCATAATCCCGGACGGTATTCGACCATCGGTGCGAAGCTTCCCAAGGGAGCGCTTCTGGTGGGCCCGCCAGGAACCGGAAAGACTCTGCTGGCAAAGGCAGTTGCCGGTGAAGCAAAGGTACCGTTTTTCTCCCTGTCGGGATCGGATTTTGTGGAGATGTTCGTCGGTGTTGGTGCGTCCCGTGTCCGTGACCTGTTTAAAAAGGCGCAGGAAAATGCCCCCTGTATCGTATTCATTGATGAGATCGATGCCATCGGTAAGAGCCGGGATTCCCGTTACGGCGGCGGAAACGATGAGCGGGAACAGACCCTGAACCAGCTCCTTTCGGAGATGGATGGCTTTGACTCCAACAAGGGTGTGTTTATTCTGGCGGCAACGAACCGGCCTGAGATCCTGGATAAGGCGCTGCTTCGTCCGGGACGACTGGACCGCCGGATTATTGTGGATAAGCCGGATCTCAAGGGCCGTGTCAATATCCTGAAGGTTCATTCAAAGGATGTGCTTATGGACGATTCGGTGGATCTGGAGGCCATTGCCCTGGCAACCTCCGGCGCTGTCGGTTCAGATCTGGCGAACATGATCAATGAGGCGGCCATTAATGCGGTAAAGCATAAGCGCCATGTGGTCAGCCAGGCGGATCTGTTTGAGGCCGTGGAGGTCGTTCTGGTCGGCAAGGAGAAGAAGGACCGGATCATGAGCGAGAAGGAACGCCGGATCGTGTCCTACCATGAGGTGGGCCAC